>JBEITL010000209.1:0-2932 GCA_040374915.1 Sediminibacterium sp.
ATTAAGCAGCGCTAAAACGAGCGGCCACTTTATTCCAATCTACCACATTCCAAAAAGCAGCTAAATAATCGGCTCTGCGGTTTTGATATTTTAAATAGTAAGCGTGTTCCCAAACATCGGCACCTAATATTGGCGTTCCTTTTACTTCTGCAACATCCATTAAAGGATTGTCTTGATTTGGCGTAGAAGAAACAACTAATTTACCATCTACAACCACTAACCAAGCCCAACCACTTCCAAAACGGGTAAGACCAGCAGTAGCAAATTTTTCTTTGAATGCATCAAATGATCCAAAAGCAGCATCAATCGCTGTTGCTAATGCGCCTGTTGGCGCACCACCTGCATTAGGGGCTAAACTTTCCCAGAAAAAAGTATGGTTCCAATGTCCACCACCGTTGTTACGAACAGCAGGGCTAATGCTACCTGCAGCAGCAACTAACTCCTCTATGGTTTTTGATTCGTGCTCGGTACCTGCCACAGCTTTGTTTAAATTGTCTACATAAGCTTGGTGGTGTTTACCATGGTGAATTTGCATGGTAGTGGTATCGATATGTGGTTCTAATGCATCATGTGCATAGGGTAAAGGAGCAAGTGTAAATGACATATAATTGTGTTTAATGATTAAAATAATAAAGTGCAAAGCTACACCCTAAATGGAGCCTGTCAAAATGCTTAACGCTTGTTTTTAAAAAAGGTTTTCATGAGCCAGCTACATTCGCCTGCTAAAACACCGCCTACAATTTCAATTTTAGGTCCAAAGGGTTGGGCTATTTTTTGATAGCCATTTTTTTCGTCGGAGGCACCGTACACGATCCGGCTTATTTTGCCCCAATAGAGTGCTCCGGCGCACATCATGCAGGGTTCGAGGGTTACGTATAATGTGGCTTCTGGTAGGTATTTAGCGCCCATTGTACTGTATGCCGAGGTTAGGGCTAGTATTTCGGCGTGTGCTGTAGAATCATTTAAAAGTTCTACCTGATTGTGGCCTCTAGCAATAATTTTACCGTTGAGCACCACAACGGCCCCAACGGGCACTTCATCGGCTTCAAAAGCAAGGTTGGCTTCTTTTAAAGCTTCCTGCATAAAATATTCGTCAGAGCGTTCAATCATACTGCTAAAGTAAGGTTTTCGTACATAAAAAAAGAGCTGCTTTGTGGGCAACTCTTTTTAAAAAATAGGATTGAACGATTATAATTTTTTAACCATGATATTTTTATACCACACATTGTCGCCGTGGTCTTGAAGTGCAATATGTCCTTTAAAAATTTTACCAAAATCAGGCATCGTTTTAAATTTACTATTGGCAATCATTTTTCTCCAAGCATCATCGCCATATGTGGTAGAAACTACATTTACGCCATTTAAGTAAAAATCTAATTTACCCCTGTAGCTTACAATTTCTGCAAGGTTCCATTCGCCAACTGGTTTTACAACACCTTCTGGTCCAGCAATTAAATCATACAAGTTACCTGCACGGTGTGTTACAAATTTTCCATCGCCATGCCCATCATTATCGAGTACTTGCATTTCAGGTCCAGTAAACCAAACATGATCAAATTTAGATTTATCATCCTGTACCCAAAAAATAATACCGCTATTGCCTTTTGGTGCAATTTTCCACTCGAGTTTCAAATGAAAATCTTCAAGTTCTAATTCGTGCACTAAATCACCACCACCATTGGTTTGCCAATCGGCTTTGTTGGAAGCGTCAAGGTGTAAGATGCCACCCTCTTGTACTTTCCATGCTTTACCAACGGTTTCTTTACCATAAGAATGCCATCCTTTGGTGTTTTTTCCATTGAATAAAGAAATCCATTCTGATGCTGCAGCTTTAGTTTCTTTTTTTGAATCAGCAGGTTTTGTATCAGTTGGTTTTGTTGTAGGAGTGGTGCCGCTAAGCAAACCACCTAATAATATGGAAGTAAAAAATGAAGCAATCATATTTTTATTTTTTAAGGAGTAGAATATATTTTACCATTTGCTCTGCATCGGCTTGAGATAGTGTACTGTGCGGTGTCATTGGGATAGCGCCCCAAACACCCTGACCACCTTTGATAATTTTACCAGCTAACATTTTTACATTCTCTTCTGTGTTTTCATATTTTGCTGCAACGTCTTTGTAGGCAGGTCCAATATTTTTATCACTCACTTTATGACAAGTTAAGCAGTCCGATTTGCCAATTAATTCTAATCCTTTTTGGTAATCGGGATTGCTACTTAAGTCTACTACTTCTGCAGTTGCTTCTTTTTTTTCATTTCCGCCGCCACATGCAACAATCAGTGCAAATAGGGGAAGTGTTAGGTACATCTTTTTCACGGGTACTATTTTTAATGAGGGTTTAAAGTTATTAATCTATTCCTAAAATGGCGCGATTTAATTTTTCGTTGGCACCAGTGCCAGCAAAGTCATCAAAAGCCTTTTCAGTTACTTGAATGATATTTTTTTGAATAAACGGCGCACCTTCTGCAGCGCCCACCTGTGCATCTTTAATGGCACATTCCCACTCCATAACCGCCCAACCACTAAAGTTATAAGCGGCTAGTTTGCTAAAGATGGCACCAAAATTAACCTGACCATCACCCAGTGATCTAAACCTGCCTGCACGGTCTACCCAGTTTTGGTAGCCACCATACACACCTTGTTTTCCGGTTGGGTTAAACTCGGCGTCTTTTACATGGAACATTTTGATACGCTCATGGTAATGATCGATATAACTTAAGTAGTCTAAAGATTGAAGTACAAAATGTGATGGATCATATAAAAGGCAAGCACGTTTGTGGTTATTTACTTTTTCTAAAAACATTTCATACGAAACGCCATCGTGTAAATCTTCGCCGGGGTGTACTTCATAACAAAGGTCTACACCATGGTTATCAAAAACATCTAAAATAGGTTTCCATCTTTTTGCAAGTTCTGTAAAACCTGTTTCTA
>JBEITL010000172.1:0-3672 GCA_040374915.1 Sediminibacterium sp.
GCCTCCGTGCATTCGAATTTAAAAATGCAGGAAGAAAAAGCTATGCAAAGGCTTATTAAGGCTATCGAAAATCCGTACACCAATATTTTAGGTCATTTAACCGGAAGACTATTATTAAGTCGTAAGGGCTACCCGGTAGATCATCAAAAAATTATTGATGCCTGCGCTGCTAATAATGTTGTTATTGAATTAAACGCACATCCTCGCCGCTTAGATATCGATTGGCGTATGATTGGAAAAGCACTTGACAAAGGCCTACTTATTTCTATTAATCCGGACGCACATGCCATAGAAGGCTTTGAAGATTGCAAGTATGGGGTTTTAGTGGCTCAAAAAGCGGGTGTAACCAAAGAAAACAACCTGAGTAGCTACACGCTGGATGCCTTTGAAAAATGGGTTGCTACGCAGCAAGCAAAAAGAAAATAAAACTCGGGTTCTAAATTTGGATTTATTTTGTTTTGGCTTCGTTCCAAAGCACATCCATTTCTGAAAGCGTCATATCCCCTAAACTTTTACCCTGTGCAGTAGCCTGCGCCTCCATATACATGAAGCGGGTTCTAAATTTTAGGTTTGTTTTTTCGAGGGCCGACTCTGGATCTACACCCACAAAACGTGCATAGTTGACAAGACTAAATAGTACATCACCAAATTCGTCTTCTATTTTTGAAACATCGGTACTTGCAACCGCTTCTTTAAGCTCCGTCATCTCCTCTTCTACTTTATTCCAAACCTCAGCCGTTTCTTTCCATTCAAAGCCTACCTGCTTTGCTTTTACTTGCATACGCGTTGCTTTTACAAGAGCAGGCAAAGACACGGGCACGCCACTTAGTACGGATGTTTTTCCTTCTTTTAATTTTAGTTTCTCCCAGTTACGTTTAACGTCTTCTTCATTCTCCACTTTTACATCGCCATAAATATGCGGATGTCTATCAATTAACTTTTTAGCAATACCATCAATCACTTCTTGTAACTGAAATTTATTTTCTTCTTTCCCAATACGCGCATAAAATAAAATATGCAGTAACACATCCCCCAGCTCTTCTCTAATTCCATTCCAATCTTTACTTGTAATCGCATCAGCTAGCTCATAGGTTTCCTCGATGGTCATGGAACGGAGGGTATCAATGGTTTGCTTTTTATCCCAAGGGCACTGCTCCCTTAATTCATCCATGATGGTTACCAGTTGTAGAAAGCTAGGTGCGAGCGGATTCATAAAATAAATTTAATCGTTGTATTTGCGTTTTTTTTCTGGCTCGTAACTGAGTTGTTCTTGAAAAGACTGAGCGTTTGGATTGGTCGTAACCGAATACGCAACTTGTAGTAGCAGCGCATAGCCAATGACCGAAAATAAAAGCTCACCCCATCCTATCCAATATCCCCAAAAGGTATATACAGCAGCGGTTTCAGGCGTTGCGGTTTCGTAAATGACTGTTACTTTTTGCCCAAGTTTAATAGGCCTTAAAAAATAACGTGCATCGGTTTGGTGCCATGTACCACCTGCCTGATATACAGCAACAGGTATGGTTTGTTTAGTTGCTGAATCGTATACGTTTTGTATTGTTGCGGGCGCTTTTTCTCCATCAAAATAATCTGGCTGGCGTGTAAACAAAATATAACACCCAAAACAAATTAAGTAGAGTATGAAAACCGACCTTAACAACCGCTTTAATTAGTGAGGCTTCTAAAGTCTACAGGCACAAGCTTACTTACACCTGGTTCTTGCATCGTTACGCCGTAAATAACATCTACCGCACCCATCGTTTGCTTATTGTGTGTTACAATAATAAACTGTGAGTTATCGCTAAATTTCTTAATCATTTGCGTAAACTTACCTACGTTGGCATCATCTAATGGCGCATCCACCTCATCCAAAATACAGAATGGTGCAGGCTTAATTAAATAGATAGCAAATAGTAATGCAGTGGCCGTTAATGTTTTTTCTCCTCCACTTAGCTGTGTAATCGATGATGGACGCTTGCCTTTAGGCTTTGCCACAATATCAATACCCGTATCTGCTAAGTTGGTAGGATCTACAAGTACCATATCGGCAGTATCTTCTTCGGTAAATAAAGCTTTAAATACTTTTTGGAAGTTTTCTCTTACTTTATTGAAGGTTTCAAGGAATTGTTGGTTAGCAGTTGCTTCCACTTCCTGAATCGTTTGAAGTAAAGATTCTTTAGCCGACACAAGGTCATTCTTTTGCTCTAATATAAAGTCGTAACGCTTGCGCATTTCGGTGTAGGCCTCAATAGCAGTAGGGTTTACCTCTCCCATATTTTCGAGGCGCTTACGCATACGCTCAGAAGTATTTTGAAGTTCTTCAAGTGGCGTTTCAGAAGTACGCGGCTGGTCTAAAATATCATCCAATTCAACTTTAAACTCGACACTTAAGCGTTCTTTCATACCCGCTAACTGTAGTTTCAAGTTGTTTAATTTGTCTTTAATTTCTGTCACTAAATGATCAATCATTTCCTTACTCTTAGACTTTAAACGTAGTTCACTTTCTTTTTCTTGAAGTGCGTTTCTTAAGTTATAGTAAGCCTGATCCGCTTCATTTAATTTTTGCTCCTCTACTTCTTTTTGTTGCATCAGCTCAATTAAAAGCGCTTCTGATGCAGCTAATGCTATTGCACCTTCTTCTATTTCTGTAGAAGCCTCAGACAACTGAGAAGTATTAGAATCAATTTGCGCAATAAGTTCGCTCAACTGATTTTCTTTGAATAACAATTCTTGCTTCAGTGTCGTGATCTTACTTTGCTGACGCGTAAACGTAATATTAGTTTCGTTGTAAGCAGCAGATGCATCGTTGTAAGCTTGCTCGGCTAATTGATAATCCTGTTCGACCATGCTAACTTCTGAAGCCGTCGCTTGCAAATCTTGATTGAGCTGAATTAAAGCAGCGCGCGTTTCAGAAATAGCGTCATGCTCATCTCCTAAACGTGCTTCAATATCTGCTAAACGTTCTGTAGCAGTTAAACTTGACGCTTGTAAATTTTCAATTCTATTTTTAGCTGCAAAAACTTCGTTGGTGAGTTGGTTGATTTCAGATTCTGTTTGCTTGATATTACCTTCTTTTAATTGATCATTAAAAGCAATCACCTCATTGTGCTTGAATTGAATATCTGATTTTAATAAATTAACCACAGACTCTTGATCGGTAATATCTTCTGCTAATTTTTCTAAATTTTTAGCACGTCCAATTTTTTTACCTTCAAATAAACCAACACTACCGCCGGTTAATGTGTATTTACCCTTTACAAATTTACCCGTTTTTTCAAGTACGATGGCGCCATTGCTATTGTTAATAGCATCTTCGTTTTCGGCTATGTAAACACTCGATAAAAGGTACTGTGCTAATTTTTTATATTGCTCATCCACTTCTACTACATCCAGTGCGGCAAACGTGCCAGCCGGCTGTGTACTTTCTGATCTAAAATCGGCAAATTTGTCCAACATGAAAAAGTTGGCTTTACCTTTTTGATTGGCATCTAATAAATGAACCGCTTGTAATCCTTCCTGTAAATTATTAACAACATAATAGTTCAGGTAAGGCTCCAATACGTTTTCAACGGCTGCCCTAAATTCTTCTTTCACATAAATGATATCAGAAAGTATCGGTGCCGAATGGTTCCAATCAGGATTGTTGTGTAAAAATTTAATGCTCTCCGGATA
>JBEITL010000132.1:0-4754 GCA_040374915.1 Sediminibacterium sp.
ATGGTATGGTTCAAGTTTAACCAAAGAAAATTATGATTGGTACGATAGTGGACATAATCCATTTACCGGAATCAATGGTGGTGATGGTATGCAAGTGCAAGTAGATTTTAGAGATAACAAAACAGTGTATAGTGGTTCTCAATTTGGTGCCTATTCTCGTCAAAACCTTTTAACTAAAGAAAGAAAATCGGTTAGACCTTCTCGTGACTTAGGTGAAACAGCGTTACGTTATAACTGGCAAACACCTATTTTATTGAGTAGACACAATCAAGATGTATTTTATTATGGAAGTAATAAATTTCACCGTTCTTTTAACAGAGGCGATAGTTTAGTAACACTCAGTGCCGATTTAACCACCAATCCTGCACAAGGAGACGTTCCTTTTGGAACGCTCGCAACCATGAGTGAAAGCCCTATCAAATTTGGTCTTATTTATGTTGGATCTGATGATGGCAATGTTCAAGTTACTAAAGATGGTGGTTATACTTTTTCTGTTTTAAATAAGGGGTTGCCAAAAGGTTTGTATGTAAGCAGGGTAGTTGCGAGTGCTTTTAATGAAGCGCGTGTGTATGTTACTTTAAATGGCTACCGTAACGACCATTTTAATGCCTATGTATACCGTTCTGATGATTACGGCACCACTTGGAAGCAAATTATGAAAGACCTTCCAGTTGAGCCTGTAAACGTTATTAAAGAGGATGTTTCAAACGAAAACATTTTATACGTTGGTACAGATGGCGGCCTTTATGTGAGTATGGATGGTGGCAATAGTTCTATGATGTGGAATAAGGGGTTACCTGCAAGTGTACCTGTTCATGATATCGTAGTGCATCCGCGTGACAATGAAATTATTTTAGGTACACACGGAAGAAGCATCTACATTGCTCCACTCAATGCATTACAAAAGGCAGCCGTAAAGAAGTAAAAAAGTTTATTGAATTCTTTTATAAAACACGCACTATTCGGTGCGTGTTTTATTTTGTACATACCCGCTCCATTTTTGAATAGCTGCTTGCATGTCTTCAGGTATGGCTGCTTCAAATTTGATAAATTCGTTGGTCGTTGGATGTACAAAGCCAAGTGTAGTAGCATGAAGTGCACATCTCGGACAAGCATCAAAACAATTGTCTACAAACTGTTTGTATTTGGTATAGATTGTTCCTTTTAAAATGCGATCTCCGCCGTATTCGAGGTCATTAAATAAAGTATGACCAATATGTTTTAAGTGCACTCTAATTTGGTGTGTTCGGCCGGTTTCTAATACACAATTAATGAGGGTCACATAATTGAACCTTTCAATAACGCTGTAATGCGTAATGGCGTGTTTGCCAATATCGCCTTCTGGATAGGCGTCAAACATTTTTCGGTTTTGTTTGTGACGTGCAATATTTGCAACAATCGTTCCGGTATCTTCTAGTACATCACCCCAAACAAGTGCCGTATATTTTCTTTCTACGGTATGGTTAAAAAACTGCTTTGCTAAATGCGCTGCTGCTTCTGCAGTTTTTGCAAGTACAATGAGTCCGGTTGTGTTTTTATCGATACGGTGCACAAGTCCAAAGCGAGGCAATGATTGCTCGTCAATGTTTGGATTTTGTTGTTGCAAATAATAAGCAACACCATTAAGTAAGGTACCTGTATAATTTCCAACCCCCGGATGAACCACCATGTTAGATGGTTTATTTATGACCATAACTGCGTCGTCTTCAAATACAATGTTTAAAGGAATATTTTCTGCTTTTAAAACATGCGTTTCTGGATTTACGAGACTCATGATTAGGATCTCGTCTCCGGGTCTTACCTTATAATTGCTTTTTACATTTTTCCCGTTCACCGTTAAAAAACCGGCTTCAATACTTTGTTGAACCTTACTTCTGGTGGCACCTTCCATATGCGTTTGCACCCATTTGTCAATGCGAAAGGGTTCTTGCCCTTTGTCTATAACAAAGGTTTTTCTTTCGTAGAGGGTTTCTGTGCCTTCTTCATTAAATAAATCAATATCCGGTTCCATAGTTGCAAAAATAGCCCCAAACCTTCCTACTTTTGTGCAATGCAGCAGGAAGTTTTTTTTGAGGACTTGGGTAACCGCAAGTACAAAGAGGTTTGGGCTTATCAGGAGTCTTTGTTGAGTGAAAATTCAGCTATTAAAGCCAGTTACCGGAGTCAAAATGAAATTCCGGTGCAGGATTGGCCTACCAAAAATCATTTATTGTTTGTAGAACATCCGCCGGTGTATACATTGGGTAAAAACGGCAATGCCGCTAATGTGCTCATGACAACTGCATTTATGGAAGCCAATGGTATCGACTATTTTCATATCAATAGAGGCGGCGATATCACATTTCATGGCCCCGAGCAGTTGGTGGGTTATCCCATTTTGGATTTAGAAAAATTTAAAACAGACCTGGGATGGTATTTGAGAAGTTTAGAAGAAGTGATTATTTTAACGCTTGCCCATTATGGTATTGAAGCTGGAAGGAGTGCTGGTGAAACGGGGGTTTGGTTAGATCCAGATAATAAAAAATTAGCGCGTAAAATTTGTGCGATGGGTATTAAATGTAGTCGTTGGATTACGATGCATGGATTTGCACTCAACGTTAATACGGACCTGTCTTATTTTAATAATATTGTTCCTTGTGGAATACCTGATAAACAAGTAACGTCTTTACAAAAAGAATTGGGACGAGTTGTGCCTATGCAAGAAGTAAAAGATTTGGTCAAACAAAAATTCGAACAAATTTTTGGTGCTACTTTAATAGTGTAAAGATTTTCTTTTAAAAGATGAATGTTCCTTTTTTAAAGGAACGGTTTCCTTGCAGTCCGCCCGAATGTATGATAAGTATTTTTGAGGTAGGATCAAATTTCCCATTCGTAGCAAGGTCTTCAACCCCGTATACTAATTTAGCTGTGTATACAAAATCTAATGGAAGTTCCATTTTTTTGTAACAATCATTCATAAAATCAATAAGTGCTGGTGAGTGTTTTGCATAGCCGCCAAAATGATAATCATGGTTGATTTCAAAATTCTTTTTTGATTCCTCGGGGGTTAATAGTGCCTTTATTTCTTCGTCAATAGATATATTATTTTTTAAAACGGATAGGCCAATAACTTGTTGATGTGCTGCTGCTGCTTTAATAAGTCCTGCCATCATAGTGCCCGTGCCTACTGCACAAATGATGGTGTCAAAAGGGGCGGTGTCTTTAATGGTTAGCATTGATTTGACGCCTTCTGCGCCTGTAATACCATAACCACCTTCTGGTATCCAGGCCCAACTTGGATCTTGGTTGTGCGATATGATTTTTTCTGTTTGCTCAAAGTCTTCTCTTGAAACAAAATGTAAAGTCATGCCATTTTCCATGGCATCGGTTAGGGTCGGTGATAAGGCCACTGGGTTTTCACCTCTAATAAACCCTACTGTTTCAAGTCCCATGCTAGCTCCATATGTAGAGGTAGCAACGATGTGATTAGAATAGGGGCCTCCAAAAGTTGCCAGTGTTGTTTTACCGGCTGCAATAGCATCACGGACATACAATTGTAGTTTAAACCATTTATTGCCACTTACTACTGGATCTATTAAATCAGCTCTTAATATACTGATATCCAATATATTATTAAAGAATTTGCTGATGTCTTGTATATAAATATTATTAATATTCATTTGTAATAAGTGTGCACTATTTTAAAGAATGATTTAGCTTCGCAGCCTTTAATATTCTCTTATGAAACCAACTTTAGTAATTCTTGCAGCCGGTATGGCAAGCCGTTACGGTAGCATGAAACAGATTCAGTCTTTTGGACCTAGTGGCGAAACGATCATGGATTATTCAATTTATGATGCGATTGAAGCAGGGTTTGGTAAAATTGTTTTTATCATCAGAGAAGAATTTAGTGAGCAATTTAAGTCAATTTTTGAACCAAAGTTAAATGGCAAAATTGCTACCGATTATGTATACCAGCATTTAGCTGCATTTACCGAAGGTAAAAATGTAACACCAGAGCGTGTAAAGCCTTGGGGTACGGCACACGCTGTACTTTGTTGCAAAGGAAAATTAAATGAACCATTTGCAGTAATCAATGCCGATGATTTTTATGGTAAAGATGCCTTTGTGCAAGCGGCTACTTTTTTAAACAATGAGTGCAATGACCAAACCTATTCTATTATTGGGTATGAGTTGGGCAAAACGCTTAGTGATAATGGTACGGTAAGTAGAGGGGTTTGTAGTGTAGATGCTAATGGCAATTTAATTGACATTAACGAGCGTACTAAAATATTTAAGAACGAAGAAGGTGTTATTGTTTATGAAGATAACGATCAGTTATTTCCATTAACTGCAGATACCATTGTAAGCATGAATTTTTTATGTTACCCTGCTAGCTTTGTAGCACTTTGCGAATCTGAATTTTCTAAGTTTTTGGATACGCAGGGGATGGAGTTAAAATCTGAATTTTTCTTACCTTCTGTTACCAAGCATTTTGTGAATGCTCAATTAGGTAATGTAAAAGTGGGTACAACTTCTGCGAGCTGGTTTGGTGTTACCTATAAAGAAGATGCGCCTGTTGTACAAGCGAGCATTTCTAATCTAGTAGAAAAAGGTTTGTATCCTAGTAATTTATGGGGATAGCATTATAATTGTCGAATACAATTATTTATCAAAAGACTTTACATAGTAAACGCAAGACTCAAGTGTTGCAATTTGGCTTTTGCGTGACAAGCGGCTAATATTTGAACGGGTAGAAATTTTAATGTCTTTGC
>JBEITL010000169.1:0-3743 GCA_040374915.1 Sediminibacterium sp.
AATAAATAGGGCGTTCCATTGTGGTTGAAATAGGCAATGGCATCTGGCATGTAAATGCCATATACTTTTGAGAAAGTATTAAATTCAACTTTATTGTCCTTATCACTTACATCCGTTGCATTTGCCGCCAAGGAATAATCTTTAAAACCAAGAGGTGATATTTTTTTAATACTTGCACTAGCAATGTCAACTTCTGCAATTGCATTGTTTTCTTGTAAGGTAACATAAGCTGTTTTAGAATCATCTGAAATAGTAATATATTCAGGTTCAATATCTTTTACAAAGTTTTTACCTGGTCCAAATATTCTAAATCCTTTAGCCGTTAAACTTGCCAATTGGCTTTCAAACGAAGCAAAATTTAAAGTAATAACAGAATAGTCCGAAACTTTAATAATAGAAATACTTCCTTCGGGATCATTTAAGTAATCGTCACTTGGTTCACCCTCGTTTGCTGTTAATATATAATTTCCGTCTGGACTAAAAGTAACCATGTCTGGTAATGCACCAACGGTTATGGTTTTTAGAACTTCATAATTACTTGTATTAAATACAACTACTTTACCAGGAGCTTGCTTATTGGTTGATTCAATAGCAGCAGCTAATTTTCCATTGCTTACGGCAACACTATTCACATATCCACCATAAGGTAGCATACTAATAGATTTTATAACAGATATGCTTGATGGGTTGCTAATATCAATGACATCAATTTTATTTTCTGTGCCATTGTTTACAGCAAAAAGTCTATTGGTAGCAGGGTCAAAAGCAGTTATTTCTGCGGCACCTACACCCCCTAAATTAATGGATGCGATTTCTAGATAGCCTGATAAATCCTCATTCTGGGTTTCTTCTAAGGGTTGTGCAACATCTTTTTTACTACATGAGAATAAAACAAGTGTTATTGCAAATAAACTAAGTAGGGTATATTTTTTCATAAAACAAATAAGTTTAAATACGAAGGTATTTTTGCTTTGTTAAGGAATTATGAATATAATATCAATTTTATGTTACTAAAAAGGTCCCACAAAAGTTTAGTTTTTAAAGTAGTTCGGTTAATTTAGATACTCTAAACTATCCACTATGCTTAAGAAAGCCTTTTTATTACTTTCTCTTGTAGTTACTATTTTTGCCCAAGCGCAAAATGTGCCAAGTCCAAAATCACATTTTGGATTTAATATTGGTGATAATTATCAATTAGCCAATTACACACAAACAGAAGCGTACTTACAAAAATTAGCAGCGGCTTCAAATAAAATGAAGCTCCAAAGTATTGGTACCACCGAAGAAGGCCGTACCCAGTATATGGTTATTGTTTCTGACCCAGCTAATTTGGCAAAGCTTGCTAAGTATAAATCAATATCGCAACAAATGGCAAGAGCCGAAGGCTTAACCGACACGGATGCCAAGCAACTTGCCAACGAAGGTAAAGCGGTGGTTTGGATAGATGGCGGATTGCATGCCAATGAAGTACTTGGTATTCATCAGTGGATAGAAACATTGTATCAAATTTTATCTCGTAACGACGATGAAACAAAACGAATTTTAAAATCTACCATCATTTTATTTGTACATGCAAATCCGGATGGCCAAGAATTGCAATCGGATTGGTACATGCGCCACACTGATACTTTAAAACGCAACACTGCCAATTTACCAAGGCTCTATCAAAAATATATAGGTCATGATAACAACCGTGATTTTTATATGACCAATATGAGTGAGTCACGCAACATGAGCCTTCAACAATATGTAGAGTGGATGCCACAAATTTTATACAATCACCACCAAACAGGTCCTGCAGGTACCGTGGTAGCAGGCCCTCCGTACCGTGACCCTTTTAACTATGTATATGATCCACTCCTTATTACAGGGATAGATCAATTAGGTGCCGTCATGAGCACAAGACTGAATGCCGAAAATAAACCAGGCTATACCATGAAAAGCGGATCGGTTTATTCGACTTGGTGGAATGGTGGATTAAGAACAACAGCATACTACCATAATATTGTTGGCCTTCTAACAGAAATGATTGGTAATCCAACACCTATGAAAATTCCATTTGTGCCGTCTCGACTTATTCCTAATAGCGGTACACCTTTTCCAATTGCGCCACAAAAATGGTATTTCAGAAATTCAATTGATTATTCGGTATCACTAAATTACGCGGTATTAAATTACGCATCGCGTCATAAAGATGAACTACTCATGAATATTTATACCATGGGTAAAAATTCAATCAATGCTGGAAGCAAAGACTATTGGACATTATCTCCAAATAAAGTTGAAATGGTAAATGAATTAATGAAGGCAGATCAAAACGCCCAACGTGCTGATACTATTGCATTACAGTCCTATGAGAAAGTATATAAAAATCCAAAACTGAGAGATGCACGTGGATATATTATTCCAATTTCACAAACAACGACTGCAACCAATTTTGTAAATATTTTAATTAAGAGTGGCATTCGAGTAGAAAAAGCAACTGCTCATTTTAAAGTTGGTGATAAAGAATATGAAGCAGGTTCTTATGTTGTAAAAACCAATCAAGCATTTAGACCACACGTGATTGATATGTTTGAGCCACAAGACCATCCCAACGATTTTCAATATCCTGGCGGGCCACCGGTAAGACCTTATGATGCAGCAGGTTGGACACCCGCATACACTATGGGCTTAGAATTTGACCGCATACTAGAACCTTTTGATGGTCCATTTGAAACCATCCCGTATGGTCAGGAGCAAAAGCACAAAGGTACTTTTGCAAAATTAGCAGGAGCAGCTGGTTACACATTTGCTACCAACGAAAACGCAAGTTTTGTGCTCGTGAATGATTTATTAAAAGCGGGTATTGAAATAGAAAAAACAAGCGAACACTTTTATGTAGCTGCTTCTGACAAAGCAGTATCTATTTTAGAAAATGCTGCTGCTAAAAATGGTGTAAAAATTACAGGCGTACAGCAAAAATTAAATATGGGTGCTGTTGGATTAAAGCCTAGTAGAATAGCATTATGGGATGTTTATGGTGGATCTATGCCTTCTGGATGGACAAGATGGATTTTTGAACAATATCATTTTCCATTTACAGTGGTATTTGCAAAAGAAATTGACGCAGGTAATTTAAAAAGTAAGTACGATGTTATTTTATTTGTTGGTGGTGCGATTCCAGCGTTTCGTGCAGAGGCTGGATCAAATGCAATGGGTGGCTATGAAGGTAGAGAGCCTAACGAAAAAGAAATTCCTGAAATGTACCATGCACAGCTAGGAAGAATTACAGCTACAAAATCTATTCCTGCTTTGAAAGAATTTACCGAAGCTGGTGGAACTATTATAACAGTTGGTAGCAGCGCTAATTTAGCGTATCACTTTAAATTACCGGTGCGTAATGCACTTGTTGAAATGGTGAATGGAAAAGAACGCCCATTACCTGGTGAAAAATTTTATATTCCTGGATCTGTGATGCAGGTTGCTGTTAATAATGACCATAAAGCAA
This sequence comes from Sediminibacterium sp., assembly GCA_040374915.1. GTDB lineage: Bacteria > Bacteroidota > Bacteroidia > Chitinophagales > Chitinophagaceae > Sediminibacterium. Next base: position 3,491 of record JBEITL010000169.1, read on the forward strand.
ACTGGGGTATGAAGCCAACAGCCGATGTTTATTTTAGTGCAAGCCCTGTATTTAATTTACTACCTAATGCAACAGCGACAGGTGAAATAACACCGCTTGCGTGGTTTGCTTCTGATAAAACACTTAGAAGTGGGTGGGCTTTTGGACAATCATACTTACAACAAGCAGTTGCTGCATTTGAAGCAAAAGTGGGTAAAGGAAAACTAATGGTATATGGTCCTGAAATTACATTTAGAGGACAAACACATAGCAC
>JBEITL010000081.1:0-6269 GCA_040374915.1 Sediminibacterium sp.
ATAGACGGGGGCCTCTATAACAAGCCTGAACACCGGCGCCATAATACTGAATCATGAGTTGTTCATAATCGGCTAAATGGTCCGAAAGTGGCTCTAGTACTGCTCTTGGATCAGTACCTTGGTAATTGGTTAATGGTACAAAGCCCCAACTCATAGACCCTGTTTTTTCGATGGTACCGTCATGAATATTTTGTCTATTTAAAATGCGTTGTTGCTCGCGTGGTAATGAAAAATTGACTTCGCGGTAGCCAATCGCAATTTTATGCGTGCCATCTAAAAAATACCAATCGGGTGCATTGATATACACACCTCTTTCATTTAACCATCGGTATAGTTCTTTTTGAATTTCCATTTGACGCCACTGCGAATCATTGTATCCTTTATGACCTGGGTGTGATGTTGAAGCACATACATCGCCAGGATAAGGACCATCATTTTCCCAAATATCAAACCCGGTTTTAGTAAAAAAGTTTTTTATTTTTTCTCTGTAAGCGAGGCCCCACTTGCTTCCAAAGCATGGTGCGTTTCCAAAAAAAGCGCCACCTGGCTTTCCGGTTTTTATATCTATAACATCGTCTTCGTCAGAAATTCTTCTACTACTAAATAGAGAATAACCACCTAATAGTATGCCACGCGTGTGCGCATAATTAGTTAGTTCTTTCCAGCGCACAATATTTTTTTGTGTGGTGTCTTCCATATTTAAGTGACTACCAAAACTTAAAATCACAGCTTCGTAACCAGTTGCTACGCACTGATCAATGGCTGTTTTTACTTCCTCGTCATTTTTACTAACGAGGTGCATGAATATTGGATTTTGCGCAGTCCATGGTGCAACAGCTGTATACATTTTTCGAATCATGAGACCTCTGCGCTGTCTATCATAACTATCCATAAGTAACTCATGGGTGCGCACCGATTTAAATAATTCATTTGGCTGTAAGTCAATACCAGGGGCCTTTTCAGGATATATTTCTAAAAGGCATGGGGTTTGGTAATTATAATTTACTTGAGAAGTATATACCGAATCTGTTTTCCAATGGGTGGTTTGATCACTGATATCGTAACGCATCGCATTGTTAAATGCATAATTGGTTTCTACATAAATACCATGCTGTTTTTTCATTTCTTCTGGTGATCCAACTACTGCACTTTCTTCTTCGACAAGCCCTAGCACTTCATTAACCACCCTGTCAAGTGCGTGTGGCGTATTGGATGAATTTAGAATAGAAACCCATTTTACAATGAGCGGCAAATGATCATAGAGTTCATAATGCACTTCTACGGTAATGCCATTTAGTTTTTGAGATGGATGCGCGTAAGTAACAATTAGTTCTTGACCAGTTGGTGCAGCCGTATGGTGGGCCCAACTTTTATTTTTCCATTTTAAAAATGGTTGAAGTGACCCTATTTTGTGCGTAACATATTTGAAATCGTTGGCGCCAGCTTTTAAAGTATCGGCGAGGCCTGGTAAAATGTAGCCATTTTCTTTTTGACCCACGAGTCCACCCACATTATACAACACACCATCTAATACAACACGTGCTTCTGGTTTGATGGCACGTAATAGTTGTTGTTGATTGGTTAGGTTGGTATAATCAGTGCAGGCAAAATTAGCACCAATGGTAAATTTTCGTCGCACCAAACCATTGTTAAGTTCAATGGCAGTGCCCTTTTGCGTGATAGTTGCTTTGTAGGGTGAAGCATCAATTAACCAATCTTGTGCGCGCACAACTACAGTTAGCTGCAATGTAACAAGGCAACCAACAAAAACGATTTTTTTAAAATTCATTCGGAGAAATTTAGGTATCCAAAATAAAGTGTCTATAAAAGTGCTCTGTCTAAATGCGTATATCCACCATCTACATGTATCAGTTGTCCAGTGGTATGGCTTGATACTTCAGAAAGTAATACCGCAACCATATTTGCAATTTCAATATCGGTGGTCATTCGGTTTTCTAGTGGAATTTTTGATGTGATGCTTGCTAACTTTTCGGAAGGATTGTCAAAAGTTTTTATCCAAGTTTCATAGAGTGGCGTAAAACATTCGGCAACAATAACAGCATTTACACGAATGCCATATTTTAATAACTCGACGGCCCACTCTCTCGTTAACGCATTTCTACCACCATTAGACGCTGCATACGCAGACGTATTACCCTGTCCCGTTTCGGCTGTTTTAGAGCCAATATTTACAATCGCTCCTTTGGATTTTTTTAATGCAGGTAATGCATGATGTGCTAATAAATAATAATGCACCAAATTTTTATGTAGTGATGCTATAAATCCTTCATAGCTTCCGTTTTCTAAACCCACGCCATCGTTAACACCGGCATTATTCACAAGCCCATCAATAGTTCCGTAAGTTGCAAGTACGGTATCAACCGCCTGTTTACATGCATTTGGATCTGTTAATTCAGCTTCAACAGCAAATACTTTACCGCCATTAGCAATTAGGGCATCTACAGCTACTTTATTATCAGCAGCGCTGCGCCCAATAATACAAACAGTAGCACCTTCTTTTGCTAATACTTTAGCAATGCCATAACCGATGCCTTTAGCGCCACCCGACACAACAATCACTTTATTTGAAAGTCCTAATTCCATATTAATTTATTGAGGAAGTGTAAATATTTTTTCTAGCAGTACCCATTTTTCTCCAGGCTTTGATCCTGGCATCGCTTGTTGATAATTCCACATCAATGTTTCCCATTTTTGAACCACTTCATTTGCAGTGTCAGCCGCCGATTTGGCTTCAAAAGAAAAATTTTCATTCGCTTCTAATACCATAAATAAACGGTTGGCTACACAGTAAATATCCAAACAAGTTATGCCAGCGCTTTTGATGCTTTCAATAATTTCTGGCCACACATTTTGATGGTATGCTTTATACTCCGCTATTAGTGCAGGATCGTCTTTTAAATCGAGTGCTAAAAAATATTGTTGTGCTGCCATGTTTTATTTTTTTGTATACGCAACCGCTGTTTGTTTACTAGTACCTAGTCCTTCAATGCCTAGTTCAATAACATCACCCGGTTTTACATAAACTGGTTCTGGTTTAATCCCCAAATCTACACCAGGAGGGGTTCCTGTGCTAATAACGTCACCCGGTAGTAGGGTCATAAACTGGCTTAAGTAATGCACCAAAAAAGGTATTTTAAAGACTAGATTTAACGTGTTACTATTTTGATAGGTTTTGCCATTTACGGTTAACCACATTTTTAAATTATTAACGTCTGCAATTTCTTCGGGGGTTGCTAAAAAAGGTCCGAGTGGTGCAAATGTGTCACAACCTTTACCTTTAGCCCACTGTCCACCTCTTTCTAATTGAAATTCTCTTTCACTATAATCATTGTGAAGGCAGTAACCTGCAACATAATCAAGTGCGTCTGCATCCTCTACATAAGAAGCTTTTTTGCCTATCACAAAAGCTAGTTCTACCTCCCAATCTGTTTTTACGCTATTTTTTGGAATAACTACATTATCGTTAGGACCACATAATGCAGTTGTAGATTTAAAAAACAAAACGGGTTCAGTTGGAATGGGCGCGTTGGTTTCGAGACAATGGTCTACGTAATTAAGGCCAATACAAATAATTTTTGAAGGGCGCGCTACTACAGAACCCAGTCTGGTAGTAGGATCTACAACAGGAAACAAAGTCCCTGCTGCTAACGCATCTTGTAATTTTTTGATGTCGTTATTTGCAAAAAACGCTTCGTTGTAATCTGTTACAATGCCCGATACATCATACCAAATATCATTTACAATGATGCCCGGTTTTTCATTTCCTTCCTGTCCAAATCTTATAAGTTTCATTGCTTCCTCTATTTAAATCTAAAAATTAATTATTGAGTTTTATAAATCCACCATCTATTGGATAATCACATCCTGTAATAAATGAAGCTTCATCGCTTGCTAAATAAAGTGCGAGTGCAGCTACTTCTTCGGGCTGTGCCATTCTACCAATGGGTTGTGAAGCAGATAATTTTTCAAACATTTCCGCTTCTTTACCCGGATAATTTTTTGCAATAAATCCATCCACAAAAGGTGTGTGCACGCGCGCCGGTGAAATAGAATTACACCTTATGTTTTCATGCATGTAATCTTTGGCAACAGAAAGTGTCATAGCCATAACAGCGCCTTTAGCCGTAGAATACACAAAACGATCGGCAAGTCCTACCCATGCAGCTATCGAAGCCATGTTAATGATAACGCCGCTACCATTGGCCCGAAAGCCTGGTATAGCAGCAGCAATGCACTGATACACCCCTTTTACATTGATAGACATTACCCTGTCAAAATCTGCTTCAGGTGTTGTATCTGCTTTACCAATATGTGCAACACCCGCATTATTGACTAAAATATCTAGTTGACCAATGCTTGCAAAAACAGCAGTCACTTCTTCTTTATTAGCAACATTACAAGCGTGCACGCTCACTTGTCCACCCGCTAATTTAATAGTAGCAGCTGTATCTGCACCAGCCTCCGTAGTTAGTTCTAACACATGCACTGCCGCCCCTTGTGCTGCAAATGTTACGGCTATTGCTTTTCCAATGCCACTACCACCGCCGGTGATAACTGCTTTTTTGTTAACTAATGAAAACATAAAAAATAATTATAAAGAAACGCCGCGCTTCCACGGTATAAAATCGTCTTGGTTTAATAGCACTGCTTTGGGAGTCACTTCACCACTTGCCGCCTTAATGCAATATTCTAAAATTTCTACGCCCATTTGTTCAATGGTTTTTTCACCACTAATAATAGGTCCGCAATCAATATCGATAATATCTTTCATTCTTTTGGCAAGAGATGAATTGGTAGCCACTTTAATCACTGGACATACCGGGTTACCCGTTGGCGTTCCAAGCCCGGTGGTAAATAATATAAGGGTGGCGCCCGCTGCAGCCTTACCGGTGGTGGCTTCTACGTCATTTCCGGGGGTACAAACAAGGCTAAGGCCAGGTTTAGTAGCCTGTTCTGTGTAATCGAGCACGTCTACAATGGGAGATGTCCCTCCTTTTTTTGCTGCCCCTGCACTTTTGATGGCATCGGTTATAAGTCCATCTTTAATATTTCCTGGAGAAGGGTTCATATGAAATCCAGAACCCACTGTATGCGCCAGTGCATCATAACTGCGCATGAGGTCTATAAACTTATTTGCAGCATTCTTGGTTTCACAACGATCAATTAAATCTTGTTCTGCGCCACATAATTCTGGAAACTCTGCTAATAAAACTTTGCCGCCAAGCGCCACTAATAAATCAGCAGCATACCCTACCGCAGGGTTTGCAGATACGCCGCTAAAGCCATCACTACCCCCACATTTTACACCAAGTGTAAGTGCACTTAGAGGTGCTGGCTGTCTTTCAAATTGATTGATTTGAATGAGTCCTTCAAATGTTTTTTTGATGGCAGATGCGATGAGTTCTTCTTCGCTTTCTGATTGCTGTTGTTCAAAAATATAAAGCGGTTTATCAAAATCAGGCGCTATTTTTTTAATGTCGTTTTTAAAATCCTCTACTTGCAAGTGTTGACATCCAAGGCTTAAAACCGTTATTCCACCTACGTTTGGATGATTGGCATAAGAAGCAAGTAGCGCACTTAAAGTAGCAGCATCTGCTCTTGTTCCACCACAACCGCCATTATGATTTAAAAATTTAATGCCATCAATATTTTTAAATACTCTATTTTTTTGAGGCGTATTACTAGGAGAAAAATTGATAGAAGAAACGGATTCTCCTTTTTCGTAGGCTTCTAAAAGTGACTGTGTATACTTGCTATATTTATCACTCACTGCATAACCAAGTTTATGATGGAGTGCCTCTTTAATAACGTCTAAATTTCTGTTTTCACAAAATACGGTAGGAATAAATAACCAATAATTGGCTGTTCCCACTTGACCATTAGATCTTACAAAACCGTTGAAAGTTTTATTAGCAAACCCAGATACATCCGGCTTTTCCCATGAAAAATGTGCTTCACGGTATGCATAAGGTTCTGCTGCATGCTTTAAATTAGCCGTCGTTACAAGGCTTCCCCTAGCAACATCTTGTTGGGTAGTGCCCACTAAAACGCCGTACATGAATACAGAAGCGCCTTTTGCCAAATTTGTGGTATAAAATTTATGCTTGCTTTGAATCGGTTCCAAAATAGTATACTGCTCTTCACGATATTCCACAACCTGCCCTTGAGCTAATTGAGTGAGCGCCACCAACACATTGTCTTTGGGGTGCATCTCTATCACTAATCTTTTTGGTGGCACAGTAGTCATG
>JBEITL010000151.1:0-4258 GCA_040374915.1 Sediminibacterium sp.
CCCAAAAAATATAAAATCAGTGCTATTAAAGTTACCGGTAATAGCTTTTTTGATGAAAACCTTTTAATCTCCATTGCCAATGTGAATGTGGGCGATGAAATTGTAATTCCAGGTGGCGACTTATTTTCTAAAGCCATCACAAAATTATGGGGGCAAAACTATTTCTCTGACGTAGAAATTTTTATTACAAAGCTTGAAGATAAAAATATTGAAATTGAAATTGCGGTAACAGAACGTGCGCGTTTATCTAACTTTTTATTTAAAGGCGTTAGTAAAAGTGACGCAGAAGATTTAACTGGTAAAACAGGACTTGTTCGCAACCGTGTGATCACAGAAAACATGAAAATTTCTGCGGTAGAAGCCATTAAAAAATTCTATGCCGAAAAAGGTTTTCAGAGTGCACAAGTTAAAATTTTAGAAAAATCAGATTCGACTTACGAGAACACATTGTTACTTGATTTTGTAATTGATAAAGGCCCTAAAGTACGTATCAATAATATCAATTTTGGTGGTAATACCGTAGAAGCGGGTATCTTAAAAAAGAAGTTAAAAGAAGTTCACGAAAAATCTAGACTTACTTTATTTCCAGTATTTGACGAACCTAAAATTGTTAAAACACAGCGTTATAGTTTTGAGCAGTACATGAAAGAAAAAGGTTTTTTGACATTTACAAAAACCAAAAAAGTACTCGATCCTTATGCGCGTATAAAGTTTTCTAGTGCCAAATTTGACACTAAAAAATACGAAGAAGACAAAGACAATATTTTAGATTATTATAACTCACTTGGTTACCGTGATGCAACCATTGTTAATGATACGGTGTATTACAATGGAAATGGACATATCAATATTGATATCAAAGTAAGTGAAGGTCGCCGTTATTATTTTGGTAACATCACTTGGAGAGGTAATACAAAATATTCGGATTCTATTTTAACGGCCATTTTAGGTATACGTAAAGGGGATATTTACAACCTCGAAACCCTTAATAAAAAATTAGGTAAATCTGCAGCAGCAGAAGGTGGTGATATCAGTGGCATTTATCAAGATGATGGTTATTTGTTTTTTAACACCGACCCTGTAGAAACTGCAGTGTACAACGATACCATCGATTATGAAATTAGGATTATTGAAGGTCCGCAAGCGACCATAAAAAATATTAAAATCTTTGGTAATGACCGTACCAAAGAGCACGTGATTCGAAGAGAACTAAGAACCATTCCAGGTGAGAAGTTTAGCAGAACAGATTTAATGCGTTCACAACGTGAAATTGCGCAGCTCAATTATTTCAACCAAGAAAAAATAGGCATCGATCCAAGACCTAATCCAGATGATGGAACCGTAGACATCAATTACACCGTAGAAGAAAAATCGAGTGATCAATTAGAATTGAGCGCCGGTTGGGGTGGATTTATTGGACTTACGGGTACGCTCGGTATTTCTTTCAATAACTTTTCTGTGAGAAATATTTGGAAGAAGCAGGCATGGGATCCACTTCCAATGGGGGAAGGTCAAAAATTAAGTTTGCGTGTACAAAGTAATGGTAAAGCATTCCGTTCTTATAACTTCTCTTTTACTGAGCCTTGGTTTGGTGGCAAAAAAAGAAATGCATTAACGCTGAGTGTATTCAATACCAAATTTGGACAAACCTTTGATCCTATCACAGGGATGTTTGATCCAAATGCTGCAGACTCAAAATATATTTCTACCACAGGTGCCACCGTTAGTTTAGCAAAACAATTAAAATGGCCCGATGACTTTTTCTCACTTTCTGTTGGGTTAAACTATACGCGTTACAAGCTTAGCGATTATGCCATTGATCCAAGAAATTTACCTGGATTTGATAATGGTATTGTAAATAACGTGAACCTAAAAATTGCATTACAGCGTTCATCCATAGATCAGCCATTGTATCCAAAAAGCGGGTCTACGTTTTTATTTAGTGTGCAAGCAACACCACCTTATTCTTTGTTCAATAAAAACATTCAAACAAGTGCCAATCCCTACAAGTGGATTGAATACCACAAGTGGCGTATGAATGGCGAATGGTTTGTACCACTTGGTAGGCCTCATGGCGAAGACCGCAACAAACAGTTTGTTATTAGAGCTGCTGCAAAATTTGGTTTCTTGGGTAGATTCAATAAAGATTTAGGCATGTCTCCTTTTGAAAGATTCCAAGTAGGTGACGCGGGTTTAAGTAATCAGTTTGCACTTTTAGGTTTTGACATCATTGCGCATAGAGGTTATCCGGTATACGAAAATTCAAATCCTAAAATCAATCCAGATCAGCAAAGAGCGAGCCAATACTTTACCATATTTAATAAATACAGCGTAGAACTTAGGTACCCACTTAGTTTAAACCCAAGTAGTACTATATATGCACTTGGTTTTTATGAAGCTGCAAATGGTTGGTATAATTTCAAAGATTATAATCCATTTAAGCTGCGTAGATCTGTTGGCTTAGGTATGCGTTTCTTCTTACCTATGTTTGGTCTTTTAGGGTTTGACTATGGAGTTGGACTTGATAGATTTACGCCAAATGGCGCTATGAAGGATGCGGCAAGATTTACCTTTATGTTAGGTTTTGAACCAGAATAATATTTAAATTAGAAGCATGAAAAAGTTATTATTTGTGGCTTTGATGGTACTTGGTACAACCATGGGCGTGAAAGCGCAACAGCGTTATGCCGTTATTGATACCAAGTATATACTTGAGCGTATTCCGGCTTATAAAGAAGCCGATGCCAAGCTAAAACTCATTGGAGAGCAGTGGCAAAAGGAAATTGATGATTTACAAGTACAGCTCGACAAAATGTATAAAAACTATGAGTCTGAGCAGTTTATGCTAACAGAAGCCCTTAAAAAGAAGCGTGAAGACGAGCTGTTCGAAAAGGAAAAACAGGTTCGTGACCTTCAAAAAAAGCGTTTTGGCTACGAAGGCGATCTATTTAAAGAGCGCCAGCGCCTCATAAAACCGGTTCAAGACAAAGTATACGACGCCATTCAAAAAATTGCGACTAGCCGTTCTTATGACTTCGTTCTGGATAAAAGTGAAGGAATAACCATTATATTTGCCGACCCGAAACTTGACAAAAGCGATGATGTGCTTAAGGAGTTAGGGATAAAATAAAAAGTTTAAATAAACAGTTATAACAAAAATTCAAACACTCTCTACAATGAAGAAATTATTATTTGTTTGTGTGGTTTTAGCAGCAAGTCTACTATTCTCAAATACCACAAACGCGCAGGTTAAAATTGGTTACTTTGATGAGCAAAGTTTATTGAGCCTGTTTCCAGATATTCAAAAAGTGGATACCATCATTAACAATTTCGTTAAAGATTCTTTGAATCCTGAATATGCTTACACGGTGCAAGATTATCAACGTAGAGATAGTCTTTTCAAAAAAGATTCTGCTACGATGCCTGCAAAAGCAAGAGAAATGGCTTTGTCTGATTTAAACCGTTTAGGTTACAAATTAGCAAACTGGCAGCAGTATGCACAAGAAATGCAAAATGGTAAAATGGAGCAATCACTTTTACCTTACAGACAAAAGATGGTAACTGCTTTACAACAAATCGTTGCTGAACAAAAGTATACGCTTGTTTTAAAGACAGAAACATTGTCTCCGTATATGCAGCCTAATATTTTAGATAACCTAACCATTCGTGTTGCAATGAAATTAAACCTTGCATTGCCACAAGAAATTATGGATGCATGGAAACAAGCTGGTGGTTCACTTCCTGCAGCGCCTGCTAAAACAGCAGCACCTGCTAAAAAAGGATAGTCTAGCTTTTTAAAACTATTTATACAAGAACCCCGTCTATACCAGACGGGGTTCTTATTTTTGTGTATGCAAACAAAAAAGCCAATTGGTGTATTTGATAGTGGTTACGGCGGATTAACAGTTTTAAAAGAACTGCAATTAGCCCTTCCTACCCATGATTTTATATACCTCGGTGACAATGCGCGTGCGCCTTACGGCCCAAGGTCATATGAAACAGTATACCAGTACACTTTGGAAGCCGTAGATTGGTTGTTTGATAAAGGGTGTGATTTGGTGATTTTGGCCTGTAATACTGCTTCTGCAAAAGCATTAAGAACCATTCAGCAAAAAGACCTGCCAGGTAGGGGCGCGCAAAAAAGAGTGCTTGGCGTGATTAGACCAACCACCGAAGTGCTGGGTCAATATTCTACCTCAAAAGAGGTTGGGATTGTTGGTACTAAGGGAACTGTTGAGAGTGAGAGTTACCCCGTAGA
>JBEITL010000097.1:0-5671 GCA_040374915.1 Sediminibacterium sp.
GAAATATTGCCCTCAAAAAAGCCAAAATGCTCCGCTTAAGTGCGGGCAGTGATCCAGAACAAAAAGGAACGATTGTATTTAGTTTTAAGATTCACGAGTAAATGAATTACGACCAAACACTCGAGTATTTATTTACACAACTTCCAATGTTTAGTCGAATTGGTGCAGCTGCTTATAAAGCTGATTTAACCAATACCATCAAACTTTGTGAAGCACTCGGCAATCCTCAACACCAATTTAAATCTATTCACGTAGCTGGCACCAATGGCAAGGGTTCTACCAGTCATATGCTCGCTTCTGTTTTACAAACCGCGGGTTATAAAACAGGGCTATACACGTCGCCACACCTAGTAGATTTTAGGGAAAGAATTAAAATTGACGGCACCTATTGTTCCAAAGAATTTGTTATTGAATTTACAGAAAAGATAAAGCCACTGATAGAAGAAATTCAGCCTTCTTTTTTTGAAATTACAGTAGCAATGGCCTTTAGTTATTTTGCAGCGCAAAAAGTTGACATAGCGGTTATTGAAGTGGGTCTTGGCGGACGCTTAGATAGCACTAACATCATCACACCTGAAGTTTCGATTATCACCAATATAGGACTCGATCATACCCAGTTTTTAGGAGATACCATACCACAAATTGCAGGTGAAAAAGCAGGCATCATTAAAAAAGAGGTGCCTTGTATTATTAGTGAATATTCACCTGATACTAGGCCCGTTTTTGATGCAGCTGCCATACATACAAGCATAGCATACGGTTCCGAATTGTATACAATACTTCACACAAAGTATGCGCATGATTATTTAACCGTTGAAGTTTTAAATAAAAAAACAGAGGGTATAGAAACCTATCAACTGGATTTAAACGGAAGCTATCAAGCAAAAAATTTACAAGGCGTTTTAGGGGCTATTAGCATTTTACAAACAATGGGTTGGGAAATATCCAACCAACATATAATTGATGGCCTTAGCCATGTAAAAATAAATACGGGCCTGTATGGCAGGTGGCAAGTGATTGGAGACAAGCCCACTACCGTGGTAGATGTGGCGCACAATGTGGCAGGCATTCAAACACTTCTAGCACAAATTAAACTTGTCAATCACCAACAATTACATATTGTTTTTGGCATGGTTAAAGACAAAGATATTGATAGCGTTCTTGCGTTATTACCTACCCAGGCTACCTATTATTTTACACAAGCACAAATAGAAAGAGCCATAGATGCCAATGAGCTCCAACAAAAGGCCGGCCGGCATGATTTAAAAGGCAATACCTACCAGACAGTTAATGCAGCGATTGCTGCTGCAAAAAAACAGGCACAGTCTACTGATTTACTGGTGGTATGTGGAAGCGTATTTTTAGTGGGAGAAATAGAAGGTATTATTCCATCAACTGTATTGTAGCCAACCTAATTGAATGAGCGCCTCGTAAATGGGCCCGAGCTGAACACCATGCATAATTTTATTTTGCTGGAGTAGTTCAATAAAATCCTTTTTACTATATAGCACTACTTCAATGTCTTCGTAAAAATCAGGATTGGAATGTGCCGTAGGTACTGCATTTTCAATCAAATAAAAAAAAGCAGTATTGTCATTAATAGCAGGATTGGGCGCTGTTTTACAAATTAGTTGTATCTGGTTGGAAGTATACCCGGTTTCTTCTTGGGTTTCTCTAAGTGCTGCTACCGCTGGGTCTTCACCTTCATTAATAACGCCACCTGGGAGTTCGAGGGTTACCGCATCTACCGGATAGCGGTATTGTTTTACCAATACAATTTCGTTGTTTGGAGTTACTACAATAGCGTTGGCCCAATTGGGAAGTTCTACTACGTAATACGGGTCAATAATTCGGCCATCAGGAAATTGACAAGCATCTGCCCTTGCTTTAAACCAACGATCTTCAAATACTTTTTTTGATGAAATTTTTTTCCAGCGCTGCTCTCTCATACATTACCAATAAATATTACCAGCCTTTGTTTTCTTTTAATGTTTTGATATGCGCTACATGGTGTTTGCCATGCCATGCATAAATACCAAGCATATCCCAAAGTGTTATTTGACCTCTGCGCTGTGGATTAAACAAGGTTTTTTCAAAATCAGCATCCGTCATATTTTGTAAAAGTGTTAACCATCTTTTATGCAGCGCATAAAGCAGTGTTATAGAAACATTGATGGGCTCTTTTGTTACATCGGCTGTTTCTGACCACGCGTTTTCTTCGTAAGGCTTGATGGTAGGATTATCCTCTGTTAGAGTAAGTTTAAACCTAATAAAAGAATTCATATGACTATCCGCCATATGATGCACGAGTTGGTGCACTGTCCAACCACCATCCCTATAAGGGGTATGCAACTGCGCTTCGTCTAAATTTTCGATAGACTGCTCAAGTTCATTTGGTAAAAACTGAATATCTGCAAGCCACTTTTTCTTTTGTGCTTCCGAAAAAGGCTGTGCTTCGTATTTTCCAATTGGATATCTAGGATCTTTTTCCATGCTATTATTTATACTTCTCTTAGTGCGTGTCCTGTTAAATGAATAAACACGTCTTCTAAATTAGCCTGCTTTACTTCTTTAGGTTTTTCAAAACCACCCGCCACTAAATCATCAATCAATTGATCTGGTGAGTTAAGTGCAATTAATTTACCACTATCTACAATAGCCACCCTATCACATAGTATTTCTGCTTCATCCATATAGTGCGTGGTAATAACCACCGTTGTACCACTATCTCTAATGGATCTTATTAAATCCCATAAATTTCTACGCGCTTGAGGATCTAGTCCTGTAGTAGGCCCATCTAAAAAAATTAAAATTGGCTTATTAATCAATGTAGTGGCAATTGAAAACCGCTGTTTTTGTCCGCCACTCAATTCTTTGAATTTTGCTTTTGCTTTATCCCTGAGGTTCACACTATCAAGTATCGCCATTGGATCAATTTCCTCATTGTAAAGTCCTGCAAATAAATCCAGCAACTCAATTAAATTAAGCCCGGGATAAAAACCCGCGGTTTGTAACTGAACGCCAATTATTTTTTTGATGGCCGCAGGATCTTTTTCAATATCAAAACCATTTACAGTTACATTACCGCTAGTTTTTTCGCGCAGGGTTTCAATAATTTCAAGTGTGGTAGATTTTCCCGCGCCATTAGGACCTAAAAGACCAAATATTTCGCCGGGATATACTTCAAAACTGAGCCCTTTAACGGCTTCAAAATCGCCGTATTTTTTAGTAAGGTTTTGTACTTTAATAATGGGGTCCAACATAGCTACGCTTTAATCTGGTAAAGATAGTGCTTAAGCGCAAGTTATTGTACCTTTGCAACCCAATTAGCGCTTATGCATTTACAATGGATCCCTGCTCAACAAGTACAATCTAAAGAAGCATTTTTAAATATCGTTGCTACCTATCATGTAAGCGGCACAGCCGCTGCCTCAAATAGCGGCACAGCTTCCGATTCAAACGACTCATCAACGCAACATTTAAGCGCAACTTGCTTTTTAGTGGAAACCCCTGCCCTTATCGAGTCCGCGCTATCGGAGGTGTCCAGCGCTTTTTTCGATGGAAACAAAGACATTGCCTTACAATTATTTGAGGCAGTAAAAAAGAATGTATTTAGCCTCGTTGATGGGATTTTGGTGGAACAAAAATCGGCTTGCATTTCCCGTTTAGGTGATTTATTTACAGAAATTGAGTGGCTGCTACACGACAAACCCGTACGCACATTTCTTTATTACAAAGATCAAATCGTATGTACCGGTGCCGTTCTTGGCTCCGCCCTCCTCCACCATTTTTTATTGGAGCAGGGTATTGATAACGAATTTTTAGATGTGCGTGATTGCATTGTGGCATCGGACAAATTTGGCGGGGCGAATGTTAAAGAGGATATTTCGCTCAAAAGATTACAGCAAACAATACATACTGCTAATGTGATTGTAACGCAGGCCGGTATTGGCGCCACAGATCAAAATGAAAATGCAAGGCTAACGGAAGCGGGTAATTGCTGGCTAAAAGATGTGCTTACGGGTTTATAAACCTGCCGGCGCCTCTAAAGGCTTTAGTGTAATATTTTTCCGACAAATCACTAATGGTAACGCCTTTGGACGTGGAGGCGTGTGCAAATTTATTGTTACATACATATACGCCCACGTGCGTGATAATCATTGATGCCGATACGGTATTAAAAAATACGAGGTCGCCTTCTTTTAAATTTTTCGTTTCTATTTTAGTGGATGCATCAAATTGTTGTTGCGAATTTCTTGGGATTTTTACATTGTAAACATCGCGCAGTATCACTTGTGTAAACGAAGAACAATCGATACAAGAATCGGTGCTGCCACCAAAACAATACTGTGTGCCATACCACTTTTCTAATTGGCTTAATAGTAACGTATTGGTTAATTCGGTGGGTGCAACGCCTAATAAATTTGCATATTTATTGGGAAGGGAAAGCGCGGCATCATAAGTTAGCTTTTTGGTATTTGTTGGCTCCTCTTTTGGCGCCGTAACTTTAACGCCAGCAAGCTTCACTTCTCCAGGTAAAACGGCCAAATTATCTAAAAAACCACGTGAGGTAGCGGAACGACTCCCCGCCACTTTGTTATTGCTGGATCGGTCTTTTGAGGTAAGCTTACCTAGTGATTTACAACCTGAAAGCAATAAAAGGGCCGAAACGGATAATATATATACTTTATTACGCATAAATATGGGACAATTATAGGCCTAAAAGCCAGTAAAATGGCCCCCTGCGCATAACTTTTTAACAATCTGTTCCACTCCCTTACCATTGTGGATAACTGCACCCCAAAAGGTTGCGTTTGAGTCAGGATATTTGGGCCATGCCAACTTTTTCACACTTACACGTTCACACCCAATATTCGTTGCTTGATGGGGCGGCTTCGGTAGAAAAATTATACGATAAAGCCATCGAAAATAATATGCCGGCACTTGCCATTACGGATCATGGAAATATGTTTGGCGCATTTGAATTTGTAAGTCAGGCATGGAAAAAAACAAAGATTGTTGGAAAGGATGCATTTGGAAATGATATTTTAGAACCGATTGTTAAACCCGTGGTGGGTTGCGAGTTTTATGTGGTCGAAGACATGCACATAAAAACTTTTACCAAAGAAGTTAAAGACAAAAGATACCACCAGGTTTTACTAGCAAAAAATAAAAAGGGATACGAGAATTTAGTAAAGCTTACATCGCTAGGATTTATAGAAGGCATGTATAGTAAGTACCCCCGTATCGATAAAAAATTAATTGAACAGTACCACGAAGGTATTATTGCTACCACTTGTTGTATTGGCGCCTATGTACCACAAGCCATTTTAAATGAAGGCCCCGAAAAAGCAGAAAAAGAATTTAAGTGGTGGCTGGATTTATTTGGAGAAGATTATTTTATTGAAATCCAGCGCCATAATATTAAGGAACAGGAAGTCATTAATAATACTCTTTTACAATTTTCAAAAAAATTCAATGTTCCTGTTATTGCTACCAATGACAGCCACTATGTAGATCAGGACGATGCCAACGCGCACGATATTTTACTTTGTATCAATACCGGGGAAAAGCAAAGCACACCTGGCTTTGATGATTTTGTAAATGATGATGCACAAATAAAAAATAGACGTTTTAAATTCCCCAATGATCAGTTTTATTTTAAAACGCA
>JBEITL010000198.1:0-3206 GCA_040374915.1 Sediminibacterium sp.
GGACCATTAAGCGCCGGTGCTACCACCTTATTATTTGAAGGCATTCCTACCTGGCCTGATGCAGGAAGATTTTGGGATGTAGTAGATAAATACAAAGTCAATATTTTATACACGGCGCCCACTGCTATTAGATCTTTAATGGGATTTGGTTTAGGGCCATTACAAGGAAAAAATTTATCTTCTTTAGAAGTATTAGGCACCGTTGGTGAACCCATTAACGAAGAAGCATGGCACTGGTATGATCAAAATGTTGGAAAGGGCCGCTGTCCCATTGTAGACACTTGGTGGCAAACAGAAACCGGTGGTTGTTTAATTTCAAATTTAGCTGGCATTACACCTTCAAAGCCAAGCTGGGCAACACTTCCCATGCCAGGTCTCGAAATGGTTCTCGTAGATGAAAATGGTAAAGAAGTAGTTGCAGAAGGAGACGAAACGATTTCAGGAAACCTATGTATCAAATCGCCATGGCCATCTATTTTGCGCACTACTTACGGTGATCATGAGCGTTGCAGAACCAACTATTTTGCTACCTACGAGAACATGTATTTTACGGGCGATGGCGCATTAAAAGATAAGGATGGATTTTTTAGAATTACCGGCCGTGTGGATGATGTATTAAATGTAAGTGGACATAGAATAGGAACTGCCGAAGTTGAAAACGCCATTAACATGCATGCAGGTGTTGTAGAAAGTGCTGTAGTTGGATATCCGCACGATGTAAAAGGACAAGGTATTTATGCCTATGTTATTTATAGTGGTTCTCATGCACAAGACACACACGGTACTGGTGAACTAGTCCGAAAAGATATTTTACAAACCGTTACGCGCATTATTGGAGCGATAGCAAAACCAGATAAAATTCAATTTGTATCGGGGCTTCCAAAAACAAGAAGCGGAAAAATTATGCGCCGCATATTGCGCAAAATTGCAGAGGGTGAAACAGAAAATTTAGGCGATACAAGTACCCTATTAGACCCTGCTGTTGTAGACGAAATTAAAAACGGAAAATTATAGCATCATTTTTAATGACGTTCCGGTCCAGTCTGGAAACAAATTGCCATTTGTTTTTAGCTGCAAATGATTTTCTGCTACTGCACTAAACACCGCTCTAAAATCGGTGGTAACAGGCAGGTCTCTATTATCTTCTAGCTTGTCTTTTGCAAGACTACCCATGTTGCTATATACTTTTCCGCCAGCTACATCATTGCCTAAAACAAATAAGCAGCTTGCTCTACCATGATCGGTTCCACCCGTTCCATTTTGCGCTACCGTGCGGCCAAACTCTGTCATGGTCATAAGGGTTACTTCATCTTGACGTTCACCCAGGTCCTGCCAAAAAGCAGCAATGCTATCTGAAAAATCTTTTAAGTTGCGGGCAAAAATACCGTTTGTAGTACCCTGGTTAAAATGCGTATCCCATCCTCCGCTCTCCGCAAAACCCACTTCGAGTCCAACATCCATTTTAATAAGCGTTGCAATTTGTTTTAATGAATTACCCAGTGCCGAGTTTGGATATACGGCGCCATTAGCAGGTTGATAATTTTTGATATTGTTAGACTTTAAAATTTTGAGTGCTTCAAAACTTTCTTTGCCTGTTTTATTGAGTAGTTCACTCGTGGTTTGATCATAGAGTTGTTCAAATGAAGAAGCTGCTTTGCCCGCTGCCATCGGATTCCCTTTTAATTGAATCGAAAAATCCTGCAAATTATTAATAGCAATGGCATCGGCATCGCCATATAAACTGCGGGGTAAAGAACTGGTCACGCTTACCGCAGAAAATGGTGTTGGTGCATGACCCAGTAATCCAACCGCCCTATTAAGCCAACCACTAGCAGTTCCTTTTGCAAAAGGGGTGCCAGACTCCATATAATCCTGTGCATCAAAGTGGCTTCTAGTGGTATTAGGGCTACCCACCCCATGTACCACGGCTAAATTTTTTGAATTAAAATAGGGAAACAAACTTTTTAAAGAAGGGTGCATGGCAAAATGGTCGTCCAAATTAAAAGAGCCGCCCTCACTAGTTGTCGGGCTCATAAATAAACCTGGTCTTGCAAGTTGTAATGCAGGGTCTGCAAAAGGTGTTACAGCCATCAGGCCATCCATCGCTCCGCGCTGAAAAATACAAACCAAGGTTTTATTTTTTTTATACATCGGAAGCATTTGCGTGCCGGCTGCTGCCTCTGTTATAAAACGGGGAAGCCCACTCATACCAGTTGCAAATAATGCAAGCGCACCCGATTTCATAAAAGCCCTTCTGTTTGCCATAATGATTTTATTTATTTGCGCTGAAATGCAGGTGAGCCAATAATAACGCCTACCACCTGTGCCATACTTTTTAGTGGGGTGTTATTTGTTTGCGTCATAGATTCCTTTTGCATCTCTTGCATGCCGCCGGTATCTTTTGTTGCGGATGCAATTTTTTGATCAATATTTTGTGCGCGCACAATGGACATGATGCGCTCCGAATTTTCTTTTTGATCAGAAACCGGAAGTAATAATTTGGTATAGGTTTGAAGCGCGTCTTCTACACTTTCTGGTTCATGGTTTTGATTCAGCGCCAGTAAGTTGGTTTTAAAGCCTGGTATTTTTTGGGCAGCAATGGCCATACCAAAATTCATTCTATTGAGTAAAGAACCTGTGTTAATCCAAAAAGAAGCCCTGTCCGGAAAACCGGTTGGTGCCTGATAAAAATAAAATTTCTGACCCATTTTTTCGGACCAGGTAAACACTTGATACGGCGCTACTACTTCGGTGCCCGTTGCACGGATGGCACTTACGGCAAGTTCAAATGGAGATTTTATTTTTTCTTTTTCCTTAGCCTTGGCCCAAAAATCAGGATGCATCACCATGGTTAACAACACTTCTTTAATACCACCATTGGATGCTAAAAATGTTTTAGCCATTTCATCTACAACCGCAGTGGGTGGTTCGTCGGCTATAAATTTAGCAGCAAGCTTGCGCGCAATAAATTGCGCTGTTGATGGGTGAGATGCAAGCATAGCGAGGGCTTCTGCACCTTCTTTGTATCCACCGTTTGCTGGAAATTTTTTTCCTAAAATTATTTTTTCAGTTTCATCGTGCTTTTCACCACTGTATAAAAAACAATCTTCTACCAAAAGCCCTCTGCGCATAAGTTGATCTGGTGTAGCATTTGAAAATCTTTTGGCAAGCGGCCCTTCTTCATACATGGGTTTAACGCCCCATCC
>JBEITL010000234.1:0-2206 GCA_040374915.1 Sediminibacterium sp.
ATAGGACCAAAAGGAAGATACTTACTTACATTAAAGCCTTCTTTGGCAAGATTAAAAGTAATTGTATCGCTCATGCCATATAGCTGAGAAAAATGTACGTGCGGATGATTGTGCGGGAGCATCATTTCATCTAATAATTTAGCGCCCAATAAATTACTTTGCTCATTATGTGATGCAATAATCACAGCGGTAGAATGAATATGATCCATGCAAAAACGAACCGCTTCATCATAGTCTGTGTCGGTGGCTTCTTTAGATATTTGAATAGGCGATTGTCTGTTTTTTTCGAGGGCTACTGCACGCTCTTTTTCCATGTAAGCGCCACGCACTAATTTTAATCCTAAAATAAAACCCTGCGCCTCTGCAATTTGATGAGAGATGCGTAAAAAATGTAAACGGTCGTGACGATATAGCTGAATGGTATTAAACACAACGGCTTTTTGAGTGTTAAACACGGCCATCATTTCCATCGTTAACCTATCTATGGGATCTTGAATCCAACTTTCTTCGGCGTCAACAAGTACACCCACATTTTTTTCAGCGGCTGCTTCACAAATCGCGTACATCCGCTCTCTCACTCGGTCCCAAGCTGCTTGTTCCATTTCATTGTCATGAATACCACTACGTAAACGGGGCGCTTCATGGAGTGTTTGCAACAGCTCATGACTTGCAAGACCTGTTACTTTGATACTAATAAATGGAATATTTTTTTGTGATGCTGCATGATTGATCACGTCAATAAAAACCTGCGTTGCATGATCAAAACTTTCTTCACCTTCTTTTCCTTCTACCCCATAATCTAAAATAACATCTACATTATGTTCTGCAAGCATTTGGGCTACTGGAATGGTCTCTGCCAGTGTTTCACCGCCCACAAATTGCTTGAATATGGTGTTTCTGATAATGCCTTTAATAGGGAGTCCTACTTTTAAAAGCACAGGTACTAATCTTGTACCTAATTGAACAAGTTTTGGGTAACCCATAAAACCAAATAAAAGCTTTGCACTTTTTAAAGCCTTGGTAGACTTGTAGGCAAATGCATTTTGGGTATTCTCAAATGAAATATTCATCGCTAACAATTGTTCGTGACCGCGAATATCGGAACAGGTTGCAATATAAAAAAGAATTTATAGCAGGTAGGCTAAAATGCGGCCTTCTCAACCTATATAGCCTGATGATTAAATGGCTGTAACACCATTTCACTCACCACGCCTGATCTAGGCTGCTGGCATAAAAACCAGATAGCCCTGGCGGCTTCCTCTGCCACAATCATTTTGTCTTTTTGAACCCTCAAATCGATGGTATCCCAAAAAGGGCTGTCCACCCCGCCCAAAAAGAGGTTGGTGATTCTGATTTCGGTGCGTTTTACTTCTTCTCGAATGCTTTGCATCATTCCAACAATACCATATTTACTGGCACTATACGCAGCCGCTCCTGCCATAGGAACTTTACCCAAAACACCCGGAATATTAATAATAAGGCCTTTTTTAGCTTCTTTCATAGCAGGCATGACGGCTTTAACAGCGTTAAAACTGCCCACTAAATTAATTTGAAGGGAATCCATAAAGTCTTGATGGGAAAGTGTTTCTAGGGGCTTAATAATGCCCACACCTACTGCATTAATAAGGATATCCACCCCGCCACCTGCAACCACTTGAGCTACGGCAGCGTCCACTGCAGCCGCATCCGTAATGTCTACTGTAAAATACTGACCTGCTGGAACCGATAAGCGCGATGCAACTTCCTCTAACTTTTGAGTATTTCGAGCCAACAAAAACACGGTAGCACCGCCGCCAATTAAAAGTTCGGCTACTTTGGCGCCAATGCCGCCTGTTGCACCAAATAAGAGTACGCGTTTACCTTTGATCGTTTCCATGACTTTGTTTTTGAGTATAACAAGACATGGCGAGTTTTGTTTGCCTATCAATAAAATAAGGACCGTATTAAATAATTAAAGAAATTTGGGCATGGAAATTTTAAAAATAGAGGTTTATAAATATTCGATCCCAATGGTGCCGTTTACGATTGCAACGGGTACCATGCATTTTGCGCAAAACATACTTATTCGCATACATACCAACACAGGGCATATTGGCGTAGGCGAATGCTCTGCATTCCCAATGATTGTTGGTGAAACGCAGGCTACCTGTTATGAAATGGCAAAAGATTTTGCAGCCATTTGGAAACACAAAAATGCACTTGATAT
>JBEITL010000053.1:0-7526 GCA_040374915.1 Sediminibacterium sp.
GCCGAATATTTCCGTGATGGAGATGGTACAGGAAAAGGTAAGGATATCTTATTTTTCGTAGATAATATCTTCCGTTTTACGCAAGCAGGTTCTGAGGTATCGGCGCTATTAGGTCGTATGCCATCTGCGGTTGGTTATCAACCAACCCTTGCCACGGAAATGGGTTTAATGCAAGAGCGTATTACGTCAACTAAAAATGGTTCTATTACTTCGGTACAAGCGGTTTACGTACCTGCCGATGACTTAACGGATCCAGCGCCAGCAACAACGTTTGCCCACTTAGATGCTACAACTGTATTGTCTCGTAAGATCGCCGATTTGGGTATTTATCCTGCGGTAGATCCTCTAGATTCTACATCACGTATCTTAACGCCAGCTGTAGTTGGTGATGCACACTACGATTGTGCTAACCGCGTAAAATTAATCTTACAACGTTATAAAGAACTTCAAGATATCATTGCGATTTTAGGTATGGATGAATTATCTGAAGAAGATAAAATGACTGTACAACGTGCACGTAAAGTACAACGTTTCTTATCGCAGCCTTTCCACGTTGCAGAACAATTTACCGGTTTAAAAGGTGTGTTTGTAAGCATCGAAGATACCATCCGCGCATTCAACGCCATCATGGACGGTGAAGTAGATGAGTATCCAGAAGCAGCCTTTAACTTAGTAGGTACGCTAGAAGATGCCGTTGAAAAAGGTAAAAAATTAATGGCAGCTGCAAATGCGTAAGCATCTTTAAAAAAAGGATATGCAATTAGAAATATTAACACCCGAGAAAAAATTATATAGCGGCGAAGTATATGGTGTTCAATTACCTGGCGTTTCAGGATTGTTTGAAATACTTGATAAACACGCACCACTTGTAAGTGCACTCGGAACAGGAAATGTTAAAGTATTAAAAGATAAATCAGCTACCGAAAACTATACCATCAAAAGTGGTTTTGTAGAAGTGGCCAATAACAAAGTAACGGTACTTGTTGAAGGTGCTTCGGCGGTTTAAAATGGTTTTTGTTTAACATAAATGAATGGTAAAGCACTCCACAACTGGGGTGCTTTATTTTTTTTGCCCCTATATTTGTATTCTCATGAAACGCAGTTTCCGAATCATCATTGTTTTAATTGGGCTTTCTATTGGAGGTCTCTTTTTGTTGCAAGCTTCTTGGCTGAGTAACTTATTGGAGATTACCGAAGTGCAGCTCGTAGACAAAGTAAACGAGGCCGGCATTAGTGTAGTGAATGATATTAAAGCGCGCGTTTATGCAGGTCAGCCCGTAACCCTTCCTAAAAAAGGAGGCCTTGGTTTTGGTGGTGAATTACACCTTCATTTTATTAAGCCCGTAAGTGTTGATGATTATTTTACCAAAGCGCAAATCAGCGATAAAATAAATGAAGCATTTAAAGTGGCTGGCCTTAAAAAATTGAATTTTGAATTTGCCATCACCAGTGCCCGTGATGAATATGAAATGGTGTCTACTAATTTTAGAACCGAATACTGGGATACCATTAATAATAAAATTGCCTACATCGCTATCATTCCAGAATCAGGTTCCGATTTTGAAGGCTTTAGTGCTTTTGAAAAATTGATTGTTATTATTCCTGATTACCGGAGTCAAGTATGGGCTTCTTTAAAATGGGTATTACTTGGCGCCATCACATTTATGATTGTGATTTTAGCGGCGTTTTTTGTAACGATACGTTCACTACTTATTCAGAAAAAACTCTCTGAAATTAAAAGTGATTTTATCAATAACATGACCCACGAATTTAAAACGCCCATTGCCACTATTTCACTTGCAGTAGATGCGTTACGCAATGAAAAGGTACAAGCCAACCCCGAAAAGATGGCCTACTTTAGTGGCATTATTAAGGATGAAAATATTAGGATGAATAAGCATGTAGAAACCATACTACAAGCGGCGCACATGGATAAAGAAGAACTTGAATTACACCTCGTTCCACTTCATTTGCACGATATAATTAAGGGTGCCATGGACAATCATCAACTGCAACTTAATGATAAAAATGGCCAGGTTATTTTACATTTAAATGCAGATACTGATATTATCGAAGCGGATGAAATTCATTTTTCAAATTTGATTTCAAACCTCATCGATAACGCCATTAAATACGCGGCAGCAGAACCGATTATTACCATTACAACGTTTGTAAAAGGAAGTTCTATTTTTGTTTCACTTGCAGATAATGGCATTGGCATGTCTGACGAAACACAGAAACGAATTTTTGAAAAGTTTTATAGAGCACACACAGGTAATTTGCACAATGTAAAAGGTTTTGGTCTGGGTATGAGTTATGTCAAAACCGTTATCGATGCACACAAAGGCAGCATCAGCGTTGCCAGTAAATTAGGAGAGGGAAGTGTGTTTACCGTACAGATGGATCTAGCCAAATAAGGCAACCATCACCATAGCTTAAAAATCTAAATTCATTTTCGAGTGCGTATTGGTACATGGGTTTCCAGTTGCCATTGGTTATAGCAGCTACCAGTAGTAGTAGCGTAGATTGAGGCTGATGAAAATTGGTAATAAGCCCATCAATTATTTTAAAATAATAGCCTGGTGCAATAATAATTTGCGTTTTAGTAATGAGGCGGCTTAAACTATTTTGTTCCATCCAGTTGCATAACGCAGCAAGTGCTAAAGCGGTTGATGGGAGCTCGTTTTGGGGCATTAGCTCATAAGGGTCCCATTGTACCACACTAATATTTTCGATAGAGGGGTTTGCATTTTGATGATCGTTGTTGTTATGCGGTTTATTTGCTGCAATAATTTTTGCGCCCATCCAGTAGAGGCTTTCTAAAGTTCTTAAGGAGGTGGTGCCAACTGCAATGATTGTTTTTGCGCTAGTATTTTGACGCGCGTTTTGATCGCGTTGTATAAAATGATCACGCAGTAATTCAATAAAACTTTTTTGCACATCAATAAACTCTGCATGCATTTCGTGTTCTTCCATGCGCGCCGCTTTAACTGGTTTAAATGTACCAGCGCCAACATGTAGTGTTACAAATTCTTTGGTAATATTTTTTGCAGCGAGTTTTTCAAACAGCCTAGGTGTAAAGTGTAATCCTGCTGTAGGTGCTGCTACAGAGCCTTCTGCGGCTGCGTATACGGTTTGGTAACGCTCTTTATCATTGGCTTCAACTGCTCGATTGAAATAAGGAGGTAGTGGAATATTTCCTGCTGCTTCTAATACTTCTGCAAAACTTTGCGCGTCATTATCCCACTCAAATTTTATCAAATAACTATCTGCAAGTGTTGTATGTTTTGTTGCAGTGAGTGTATAATTGTTACCATATTTTATATGTAGTGGTCCTTCCTTCCATTTTTTTGCACCACCAATTAAACAACCCCACAACACTTCTTTTTTTGCAAGCATTGCAGTGGTAATGTCTTTATAAATGCCCGCTGGTTCCAAACAAAAAATTTCGATCGTCGATCCGTTTTCTTTTTCAAAAAATAAACGTGCTGCAACTACTTTGGTATCGTTATGTATGAGTAATGTGTTACTCGGCAACACTTCGTCCAGTCTAGAATAGGTAGTTTCGGAGATTTGGGCCGCTCCCTTGCCAAAATTGTGCGCGCCAGCGTCATGCACACCCGCTCCATAAACCAAAAGCTTACTCGCATCACGCTGTTCGAGCGGGTAACTAGCAATTTTACTGGCAGGCAAATCGTAGTTAAAATCTAATATGGAGAGGTCTTTTGGGTGCAATTGAGTTCATTTGGGTGCAAATTTGCATCATTTTAAGCTGCTATCCACACAAAATGGGGGTTATCCACAGTTATTAACATCAATTTTAACTAAAAACATACCCGAAAACCCTACAAATCAATCGTAGCAAACCCTTTGCCCCTGTATAATTCTGTGGATTAATTGTGCGTTTTTGCTTTTGGGTTGAAAGTGGGAAAAAGTGTTATTTTGTGTCAACAAGTGGTAATCATAAACCAAAGTTATTAACCAATGAACGGATTTCACGGAGAATATGAAGCAACGGTCGACGCAAAGGGTCGCTTCCTTATTCCGGGTGGGCTAAAAAAACAGCTCCCGGAAGGGGAGGGTCGCTTTATTTTAAGCCGTGGCTTTGAAAAATCTCTAACGTTATATCCGATTGCAAGTTGGGAAAAGATTGTGGCCAAGATTAGCCAATTGAATGATTTCGACCCTAAAGTACGTCAGTTTCGCAGACAGTTTTTGGGTGGTGCAACAGAAATAGAGCTAGACAATGCTGGCCGTATGTTGCTTCCTCCATCACTTCGCGAATTTGCCGGGCTCGCTAAAGACATTGTTTTAGCAGCTGCACTTGACCGTTTCGAGATCTGGGATGCTAGTAAGTACAAACAGCTCTTTGAGGATTTCTCTCCAGAGGCCTTTAGTGAATTGGCCCATGAAGTGATGACAGGTAACGACAAAAAAGATTAAGGATTTATGGAAAAAGGACATACCAATCAAGGTTACCATATTCCTGTCCTTTATCATGAAACCCTACAAGGCTTAAATATTAAGCCAGATGGAATTTATGTCGACTGCACTTTTGGGGGTGGGGGTCATAGCGCAGGTATTTTATCTCAACTTAATGAGAAAGGTAAATTATTTGCTTTTGATCAGGACACCGATGCAAAACGCAACGTTATGGATGACGCGCGCGTTGTTTTCATTCCAGAAAACTTTAGTAACCTCCAACGCTTTTTGCGTTTACACAAAGTAACAGGGGTTGATGGCATTTTAGCCGATTTAGGCGTGAGTAGCCATCAATTTGATAAAGGTGATCGTGGATTTTCTATTCGCTTTTCTGGTCCGCTAGATATGCGCATGGATCAACGACAAACTTTATCTGCCGAGGACGTTGTTCGAACTTATACCGCTGCTCAACTACATAAAATATTTGAGCAATACGGCGAAGTTACCAATTCAAAAACACTTGCAGCGCATATTGTATCCGCTCGTGCACATGTATCGGTAACAACCATCGAACAATTTAAATCGCTGATTGCTCCAGTGGTAAAGGGAAATCCCAATAAGTATTTGGCTCAAGTTTTCCAGGCCTTGCGAATGGAAGTGAACAACGAAATGGGGGTTTTAGAATCAATGCTCAGTCAGGTCCCTGACGTGCTCAACCCCGGTGGCCGCGTGGCTATCATCACTTTTCACTCGATAGAAGACAGGATGGTAAAAAACTTTTTCCGTCAAGGGAGTTTTGTAGAAACACCTAGTCACCCCTTTTTGCCTGATAACAAAGAGGACGTGTTTAAGGTGATCACAAGAAAGCCAATTACTGCAACCGAAGAGGAATTAAAAAACAACACAAGAAGTAGAAGCGCCAAATTAAGAATCGCAGAAAAAATTTAAAAGAAAGCCGTGAGCGAACAACCAATAAATAATACTGGTAGCAATAAAAATCCGCTAAAAGGATTATTGAATTATCAGTGGATAGCGAGCAATATTCCTTTCTTTTTATTTCTATCGGCACTAGCAGTGGCTTATATCGCAAATGGTCATATGGCCGATCGCGCAATTAGAAGAATAAATACCACCACCAAACAATTAAAAGAGTTACAGTTCGAATACAAGACCATTAAGGGTGAAGTGATGTTTAAAAGTGAGGAGAACCAAGTTATAAAAGCCACCGAACCTCTAGGTTTAAAAGTTGCGAAGGAATTACCAGAAAGATTACAAGTAGAAAAATCTGTTGAACCAACAAAAAAATAGCGAGCCAAGTGGATATCAAAAAAGACATATTATGGAGGGTTTATTTAAGCTTCGTTTTTGTTGTGATTGTAGCCGCAGCTATTATTGGTAAAGGTTTTTATATTCAACAGGTTCAGGGCAAGTACTGGAGAAGCATGAGCGATAGCCTCCATCAACGTATTGCTGATATTGATTCTGAGCGTGGTACCATTTATTCCGAAGACGGTCAAATGTTAAGTACCAGTGTTCCTCAATTTGATATTTACATGGATTTTAGAGTTGAGCCACTCCATGTTAACAATGGCTACTTATTTAGAGAGCATATCGATTCACTTAGTTATTATATGGCAGATTTGTTTAAAGATCAATCTGCAGAGGATTATAAGTCCATGTTTGCGCAGGCATATAAAAACAATGAAGGTTACTTTTTACTAAAAAAGAAAATCTCCTTTAGAGAATATCAAAAAATTCAAAACTTCCCATTATTTAAATTGGGTCGTTACAAAAGCGGCATGATTGCAGTAGAAAAATCAATCCGTTTAAATCCGTACAAATCTTTAGCCTACCGTACTATTGGGCTGGCGCGTGATAACAATAAAGTAGGTTTAGAATATAGCTACGATAGCGTTTTACGTGGCATTAACGGAAAGCAGTTGGTGCGCACCATTGCAGGTGGTGTAGGCGTTCCATTAGACGCTGACACCTACGAAATTGAGCCAGAAAACGGTAAAGATGTAGTAAGTACCATTGATGTGTTTATTCAAGAAGTGGCAGAAAATGCACTTCAAAAAATGATGATCAAAAATGAAGCAGATCATGGAACTGCTATTGTATTAGAAGTAAAAACTGGTAAAGTAAAAGCCATTGCTAATTTAGGTCGCGGACAAGATGGTAACTATTACGAAAATTATAATTACGCAATTTCTCCCTCGGAGCCAGGCTCTACGTTTAAGTTAGCAACCATGCTTGCTTTATTAGAGGACAAAAAAGTTGGCCTTAACAATATGGTAAATATTACCGGGGGAAGTTGGAGGGTATTTGGCCAAACCGTTTATGATAGTGAAGACCATGGTTATACTGATGTTACTGTTCAGCATTCATTTGAAGTAAGTTCAAATGTTGCCATGGCAAAACTTGCGGTGCAACATTACGGCAATAACCCAATGCAATATATCAACCATCTTAAAAAAATGGGAATGGATAATCCTACCGGTATTGATTTATCGGGAGAAGGTCGTCCGCTGATTTACAAGCCAGGTCATAAATTATGGGGGCCAACATCACTTCCATGGATGGCTTTTGGATACAACTTGCTTGTAAGTCCACTACAAACGGCTAACCTGTATAATGCAGTAGCCAATAATGGTAAAATGATGAAGCCTTATTTGGTATCAGCTATTAAAGAAGAAGGCGTGTTGCTAAGAGAAATTCAACCAAAAGTTGTGACTGAAAAAATTTGCAGCGATCAAACATTAGCGGATTTAAAAACTTGTTTAGAAGGTGTTTGTTTACATGGTACAGCTACCACATTATTTAAAGGATCTCCCTATAAAGTAGCAGGCAAAACTGGAACAGCACTTATTGCGAATGGCAATAAAGGCTATGCCGATAAAATTTATCAGTCTTCATTTGCTGGATATTTTCCTGCCGATAATCCACAGTACACCTGTATTGTAGTGATAAAAAACAAACCTCATGCAGCTGTATTTTATGGTGCTGCTGTTGCAGGTCCAGTGTTTAAAGAAATTGCAGACCGCTTGTATAGCGCTTCTGTAAAGCAGGCCCCTATTGCTAAAGTAGCAGCAAAGCCTGATAGC
>JBEITL010000117.1:0-5090 GCA_040374915.1 Sediminibacterium sp.
CATCATGGCTGTTACGATATTTCATATTTACGTTGTATCCCTAATTTAATTGTGAGTGCTCCAATGAATGAGCAGGAACTACGCAACCTCATGTATACCGCACAGCTTGATAGCACTGGCTTACCATTTGTAATCAGGTATCCAAGAGGTGAGGGTGTAATGCCAGAATGGAAAACACCATTAGCGCCGATTGAAATTGGAAAGGGCCGAAAAATAAAAGTCGGAAAAGAGGTGGCTATTTTAAGTTTTGGTCATCCAGGAAATTTTGCAACAACAGCTATCAGAAATTTAAGATCGGAAGGTATTGATCCGGCGCATTATGATATCAGATTTGTTAAGCCACTTGATGAAGCGTTACTGCACGAAGTATTTACCAACTATGCTAAAGTTGTTACTGTCGAAGACGGAACCGTGGTAGGTGGTTTTGGATCTGCAATACTAGAATTCATGAATGCCAATAGTTACAAAGCGGACGTTACTATTTTAGGTATTCCGGATAGACTTGTAGAACACGGTACACTTAAAGAATTACATAGTGAATGTGCGTATGACGCTGCAGGAATCGAAGCAGCTGTTAAAGCAATCATTAAAACGGAAGCGCTACAAACGGTATAAAAAATTATTCCATTTCTAATGGAACGTCATTATCGGTAAAACTACTTGGAAGGTCTTCATCTGTAAGACCTTCTTCTTTTAGTTCCGCTTCGCGGTTGTCATTCCATTCGATAATAAAGTTGTTCATACCCTCTCCCACAAGGAGTTTCATGTATTTCTGCTGGGTTAATTCGAGGGTTGATAAAAACAGGAATAAAGCGTGAACGCGGTCGTTACAAATTTCAAATACTTTTTCAAAAGCAACTGTTTTTTCGCCGCGCACAAAATCCAACATATAATCTCTACTGCCTTCCATGGTGTAATTGTAACGCACCACCGTATGCACAGGTTTGTTTTGACGGTCATGCACACGCTGCATCACTTTTTCAAAAGCTTTCATCAGCTTGAACATGGTGATGTTCTGAATTTCAGTTCCTTCAGACGCATCTTCTCCAATAGAAATAAGTTCCTTTTGAAGGTTACCACGCTTTACCATCAGCATACGCACGGCTTCCATTTCCGCCATTTGAACAGATGCTTCTTTAAAGCGCTTGTATTCTAATATTTTGTCGATGAGTTCTTGGCGTGGATCAATTTCATTACCAGCAGCATCTATTTCCTTGCGCGGAAGAAGTAGCCTTGCCTTGATACGCATGAGGGTAGAAACAAATAAAATAAACTCACTAGAGAGTTCGATATTTAATTTTTCTCCTTGGTGAATGAACTCCAAGAAGTCTTTAATAATTCTAGTAATCGGGATATTGTAAATATCCAGTTCGTCTCTTTCTATAAAAAACAACAATAGGTCAAATGGACCTTCAAACTGATCTAACTTAATTTGATAATTGGGAACATTCACAGCTTCACACTTTTGCTACAAAGAAAACCCCTTCGGCCCTCAAATGCGCAGATTAAGGCCAAAATTTATCCACTTTAGTGCCTTTAGGGGCTATAAATTGTTAGAAAAGGGGCTGTTATTAGGTTCTAAATCGGGAACTTCGCCAAAATTCAATGCCGTGCGTGATAAGATCATTAATTGGGTGCTATTTATTGTTTTGTCGATTATTTGGGGCAGCTCGTTTATGCTCATGAAGGTTGGGATGAAGGACGGTGGAACATTTACCTTAAGTCCCTATCAGGTGGCTTCCCTACGCATGATTTTTTCGGGTCTGGCACTCTTGCCATTTTGCTATTCGGCACTCAAGCAAATTCCCACAAACAAACTTTTTGTAGTGGTTCTCTCTGGGGTGATGGGCAGTTTTATACCAGCTTATTTATTTTGCATTGCAGAAACAAAAATTGATAGCGCACTTGCCGGTATTTTAAATGCACTCACGCCACTTTTTACCATCATTGTAGGTATTGCTTTTTTTAATTTAAAATCAACTAAACAAAAAATCATTGGCATACTACTTGGCTTTGCAGGGCTCATACTTTCAGTAATCGCTGGCAAAACACTTCACTTTGAGAATTTTTCTTATAGCTTTTTTGTCGTGCTCGCCACTATTTTTTATGGACTCAATGTAAACATGGTAGGTAGTCAAATGCAAAAAGTGAGTGCTATAAATATCGCATCTGTTGCTTTTTGTTTTACCATGATTCCAGCAGGCATCATACTATATAGCACCGGATATTTTAATTATGATTTTTCTAATCAAGCGCTGATAGAAGCAAGCATAGCAGGCGGTACACTAGGTGTCATCAATACTTCCATTGCCTCTATTTTATTTTATGTGCTTGTAAAAAGAGCAGGTATTATTTTTGCTTCCACCGTAACCTATGCCATTCCATTTATTTCTCTTGCCATTGGCCTATACTACAACGAGCCCATCCATCCGTTAAGACTTGTTGGGCTCGGTATTATTTTATGCGGGGTTTATATTGTAAACAAGCAAAAGAAATAAGTGCATTTTATATCGCCATCATTTCTTTTTCTTTCGCGGCTAAATGCTTTTCTACAAGTGCAATAAATTTATCGGTAATATCCTGAATTACTTTTTCAGCATCTTTTGCTGCGTCTTCACTGAGGCCATCTTTTTGTAATTTTTTAATTTGCTCGATGGCGTCGCGTCTAATATTGCGGATAGCCACTTTTGATTGCTCTCCTTCACCAGCGGCTCTTTTTACAAATTCTTTTCTGCGCTCTTCGGTAAGAGGCGGCATAAATAGTCTGATCTGAACACCATCATTTTGAGGCGTCACCCCAATATTTGCCATCATAATTGCTCTTTCGATGGGACCAAGCATATTTTTCTCCCAAGGCTGAATGCTAATGGTTCTAACGTCTAATACACTAATATTAGCCACCTGGTTAATAGGGGTTGGTGCGCCATAATAATCGGCCATAATACCATCAAGCATGGTAGGGCTCGCTTTTCCAGCTCTAATTTTGGTTAATTCTAGCTCTAAGTGGCTTATCGCCTTATTCATAGAATCTTCGGTATCCACCGTTATTAGGTCAAGTTCTTCAGACATAATGCATCAATTTGATGGCAAAACTAATAAATAGTACCGAAAGCATCATTTTTCATACAAGAATTGGAATTTGAATTTTATCTTCGCAGCAAATAATCAAATTATGGCGTCTATTCAAACCTTAAAAGATACAGCTACTCAAGTTAGAAGAGATATTGTTAGAATGGTGCATGGTGTTCAGAGTGGACATCCGGGTGGTTCTTTAGGCTGTACCGATTTTTTAACGGCGCTTTATTTTCATACCCTAGATCATAACCCTTCGTTTTCTATGGACGGCAAGGGGGAAGACCTATTTTTCTTATCCAACGGACATATTTCACCTGTATTTTATTCGGTGCTTGCAAGATCAGGTTATTTTGAAGTGAGCGAACTAGGAACATTTAGAAAACTAAATACCCGTTTACAGGGCCATCCTACCACGCATGAGCATTTACCAGGTGTAAGAATTGCGAGTGGCTCTCTGGGACAAGGGATGAGTGTTGCCATTGGTGCAGCGCTTTCTAAAAAAATAAACAACGATTCAAAGCTGGTGTATTGCTTACATGGCGATGGTGAATTACAGGAAGGTCAAATTTGGGAATCTGTCATGTTTGCTGCCCATAACAACTGCGATAATTTAATTGCAACCATCGACGTGAACGGTCAACAAATTGATGGCCCTACCAAAAAAGTAATGAACCTTGATAGTTTACGTGCCAAATTTGAAGCATTTAACTGGACCGTTATTGATATGGATGGTAACAATATGGAAGACGTTGTTGCAACCCTTGATAAAGCAAAATCTTTAACGGGTCAAGGAAAACCTATCTGTATCTTAATGAAAACAGAAATGGGTAAAGGCATTAGTTTTATGGAAGGAACGCATGAGTGGCATGGTATTGCACCAAACGATGCACAACTTGCTGACGCACTTTCTCAATTACCTGAAACTTTAGGTGATTACTAATGAAGTTGCCTTTATTAGACTGCTAACTTTTTAATGACAATAATTGCTGGCTTGCTTTTTTAGCAGGTATCCACGCGGCTACTATCGCTATGATGGCGATGGTCGTAATAACTAGCACATAGTCGGTGGCCATTAATTTTACAGGATAGTAATCAATAATAAAACTACCACCGCCGCCGAGTGTAATCAATTTAAACTTTAATTGTAGCACGCATGTAATGGTACCGATCGCTGTTCCTATGGCGGTGCCTACACCCGCAAGTACGAGTCCTTCTGTAATAAATATTTTTTGAATCAGTGAAGCACTTGACCCCATTGCTTTTAGCACTGCAATGTCTTTTTGTTTTTCTAACACAAGCATGGTAAGTGCACCAATCATGTTA
Organism: Sediminibacterium sp.; assembly: GCA_040374915.1. GTDB lineage: Bacteria > Bacteroidota > Bacteroidia > Chitinophagales > Chitinophagaceae > Sediminibacterium. The sequence goes on from JBEITL010000117.1 coordinate 4,399, forward strand.
AATGCAGCCACAATTAGAATCAAACTTAGAATGCCGTAAATCACCCACTTTTCCATTTGCATGACGGCGTACAAATTCTTATTTTGCTCGTAGCGTGTTTCTACTATAAAATTTTTGCCAAGTACATTTTGTAGTTTTGCTTTTATTTTTTCGGGACTACCATTTATTTTTATTTCTAGACCACTTACCTGATTGGGTGTCATCGAAAGCATGTACTGCACAAAAGACAGGTTGGTAAAAATATATTTATTATCAAATTCTTGTTGCACGGCAAACACCCCCTGTCCTGATACATTAAAAGCAAACATACCCTCCACAGCGTCAAAACCCGCGCCTTTATTGGGCGTGTAGAGTGTTAAAGGGAATCCACCTTTTGTAACATCGGCACCCACCGCGTTTTCTATGCCAGCCCCCATCACAATGCCTGGGTTTTGTACATCACCCGTTGTATAATTACCTCTAACAATATGTTTATGAATGTGATTGGTGCGAGAGAAAATGGAGTCCACTCCTTTTACCACAACAATACTCTGATAATCGCCATTGGCAAGTAATGCTTTTTCTTCAATCACTTTACTTACTTCTACTATGCCTTCCACTGATTTTATTGTATAGAGTGTACGATCGTTCAGATTCATTCTTTTGCCCTGTGCCGGAAGCACGCGCATGTCTGCATAAAAATCAGTGTATAG
>JBEITL010000186.1:0-3390 GCA_040374915.1 Sediminibacterium sp.
ATATCGGTGCATAACGAAGAATATATTAAGGAAAAAGATTTAAAAATTGGAGATACTGTTTTAATTGAGAGAGCCGGCGACGTGATTCCTCAAATTGTAAAGTCGTTAAATGAACTTAGAGATGGTAGCGAACAAACTATTGTTTTTCCAACCCATTGTCCTGCATGTAATGCGCCACTCAGCAAAGAAGAAACAGAAGCCGTTTGGCGATGCAATAGCACTACTTGTGAAGCGCAAGTGGTAGAAAAAATAATTCACTTTGTATCCAAAGACGCACTCGATATTAAAAGTTTTGGCGAATCGAACGTGCGCAAATTTTACGAGCTAGGGCTTATTACAGATATACCCAGTATTTACAGTTTAGATTTTGAACGCATTGGAGTGTTAGAAGGTTTTGGCAAAAAAAGTATAGATAATTTACAAGCAGCACTCGAAGCTTCTAAAAAACAACCCCTCTACCGTTTAATTTATGGATTAGGCATCCGGTTTATTGGAGAAACAACGGCTAAAACCCTGGCCAACGCCGTAGATCATTTATTAGATTTTACTTCAAAAACGGAAGAAGATTTATTAGCACTTGAAGACGTGGGTGTTAAAGTCGCAAAGAGTATTGTTGACTTTTTTGCCGATGCAAAAAATATTGAACTCTTACATAAGCTTGAGGCACTGGGCCTTGATTTAAAAAATCAGAAAAAAGCAGCGCCTGTTGGTAGTACATTATCTGGTCAAACCTTTTTATTTACGGGTACCCTCCCTACCCTCAAACGCAGTGCTGCAGAGCAAATGGCCGCCGACCTAGGAGGCGTTATTGCAAGTGGGGTCAGTAGTAAATTAAACTATTTAGTAGTGGGCGAAGACGCTGGCAGCAAGCTAGAAAAAGCTAAAAAAATTAATACCATTCATATTATTTCGGAAGCAGAATTTATTCAGTTAATTGACTCTTCAAAAAAGTAACCATGCTTGCAGCTAGCACCTTACAGTTTTTAAAAAAACTTGATAAAAACAACAATAAAGCATGGTTTGATGCAAACCGTAAACAATACGAAGCCGCAAAATTAGATTTTGCAAACCTTACGGGACAGGTGATTGCGCAGTTTGGTAAAAAAGAATCCGCTATTGCACTATTACAACCCAAAGAATGTGTGTTTAGAATTAATAGAGACGTGCGTTTTAGTAAAAACAAGGCGCCGTACAAAAACAATATGGGCGCTAGCATCAAAGCAGGCGGAAAAAAATCTTTGGCGGCCGGTTACTATATTCATTTGGAGCCAGGCGGTAAAAGTTTTGTAGGCGGTGGACTGTATATGCCGGATGCGAACATTGTTGGAAAAATAAGACAAGAAATAGATTACAATTACGCTGAGTTTTTAAAGATTGTACAAAACAAAAAGTTTGTAGCGCAGTATGGTGGACTGGATTTTTCGGAGGGTATGAGTTTGGCGAGAGAACCAAAGGGTTATGAAAAAGAGAACCCGGCTATTACGTATATAAAACTTAAAAGTTGGGTAGCTACCGCTCCGCTTAGCGATACTGCGTTACAAGATAAAAACCTTGCAACGCAGCTCACAAAAGCATTTGAATATTTACAACCACTCATTTCATTTTTAAACGAAGGCATCAATGCCTAAGCACTAAGAAGCTAAAATACCTACGCTCGTAAGGTATTCGGCAATTTGTACCGCATTGGTAGCAGCACCTTTACGTAGGTTATCGCTAACCACCCACATGTTTAATGTTTTAGGTTGCGTTTCATCTCTACGTAATCTTCCAACAAATACTTCATCTCTTTCATGTGCCCATAATGGCATAGGATAAAGTTGTTCATTGTCATTTTGTTGAACCACAACACCTGGTGCTGCAGCTAATAAAGCGGTTACTTCTGCCAAATCGTATTCATTTTCAAACTCAACATTCACGCTCTCACTGTGTCCACCCACTACTGGAATACGCACAGTGGTAGCCGTTACTTTAATGCTGTCATCCTGCATAATTTTACAGGTCTCTTTCACCATTTTCATTTCCTCTTTGGTATAACCGTTTTCCAAAAAAACATCGATTTGAGGAATCACGTTTAAATCAATTTGATACTTATATGCCATCTCCCCTTCCTTACCTGCGCGCTCATTAAAGAGCTGATCAACGGCTTGTTTACCGGTTCCAGTAACACTTTGATAAGTACTTACAACCACACGCTTAATTTTATATTTTTCGTGCAATGGCTGAAGCGCCACCACCATTTGAATAGTAGAACAATTGGGGTTTGCAATGATATAATCATCTGGTGTTAAGACAGAAGCATTTACTTCTGGCACTACTAATTTTTTAGTAGGATCCATACGCCACGCCGAAGAGTTATCAATGACACGAATGCCAGCAGCTGCATACTTGGGCGCCCACTCTAGTGAGGTACTTCCGCCCGCCGAAAATATAGCAACAGCAGGTTTGGCGGCGATACCATCTTCCATACTTACCACTTTATACGCTTTCCCTTTAAACTGAACTTCTTTACCAACAGATCTTTCTGATGCTACGGGTACGATTTCGGTGACAGGAAAATTACGTTCGGCAAGTACTTGTAACATTTTTGTACCTACCAGGCCAGTTGCCCCTACGACTGCTACTTTCATTTTTTTGTTTTTGTTTCTTTATAATTAAAAAAAAGAGGCCCTCCCATTTGGGAAGGCCTCTTGCGTATGTTTATACATTACAAAACGAAGCACCTCCCTGGTTAGAGTGGTTTTTTGATACGTTTTGTATGTTTCGATGTTCTCATGTTCGGATGTAAAATTAGGGGCATTTGAATACAACGCCAAAATATTTTAAGTACCATTAAACAACGAGCTTGATATCAAAGTTTACAAGGTCTACAAATTCAGCGATACGGTCGCTAATCTCTACTTTACTAATTTCTCTCAAACGCTCGGTACCAAATTTTTCTACACAATAAGAAGCCATGGCACTACCTACAATGATGGCAGTTTTCATGTTTTCAAAAGAAATGTCTTTGGTGCGTACAATATGACCAATAAAGCCGCCCGCAAAGGTATCACCAGCGCCTGTTGGATCAAACACTTCTTCTAATGGAAGTGCAGGTGCAAAAAACACTTGATCTTCATGGAATAAAAGAGCACCGTGCTCACCTTTTTTAATCACTAAATATTTAGGACCCATGCCCATAATTTTTTTAGCTGCTTTTACAAGGCTATACTCGCCCGTTAATTGACGCGCTTCACTATCATTCACCATTAACACATCAACAAGACTAATGGTGTGTAATAAATCATCCATCATGATTTCCATCCAAAAGTTCATGGTATCCATGACAATGAGCTTTGGACGGTTTTTTAATTGCTTAATCACACTGCTTTGCACACTAGGTACTAAATTACC
>JBEITL010000147.1:0-4343 GCA_040374915.1 Sediminibacterium sp.
GGGAACCTTTGGTGAGAGAGAATGGTGATGTGGTTGATGGTACCAATGAAATTAAAAAATTATACAAATACGCCGGCTTCACCGAAGGGCAACCTTGGGATCCTTCTCAAGCGAAGCCAATTGAGTGGGTGCGTATTCACAACTTACCTGACCACGTTTATTTTAACCACGCACAACACGTGAATGCAGGCCAAGTGGCTTGTCAACAATGTCATGGTGATATTCAAAACATGGGCGAGGTTAAACAGTTTTCTGATTTAAGTATGGGCTGGTGCGTTAACTGTCACCGATCAACAGAAGTGAAATTTAAAGAAAATGGTTTTTATAGCATTTACGAAACTTTCCATGATGATTTAAAGAGTGGAAAATTAGATAGTGCAAAAGGAATCACTGTTGAAAAAATTGGTGGAACAGAGTGTCAAAAATGTCACTACTAATAAATCGTATTATTAATAGTCATTTCAAAACACGAATAACCAACTAAGTTTATAAACCGGATTAAATAAGAGGCGTAATTTTTTATATACATTATTATGGAGCAAAAAAAGCACTGGCAAAGTTTTGGAGAATTAAATAAATCTGAAGCTTATAACAATGAAGTTCAAAATGAATTTAAAGAGGAACTTCCTTTTGTTGAAGACGAATCTACTTTAGAAAAAGGAGAAAGTTTTTTACAAGCAAAAGCACCGCGTCGTGATTTTTTAAAATATGTAGGCTTTAGTACAGCTGCAGCAGCCGTTGCGGCAAGTTGCGAAATGCCTATTAAAAAGTCAATTCCTTTTGCGAATAAGCCCGAAGATATTGCTCCAGGTATTGCTGATTATTATGCAACTACTTATGTGCAAGATGGTGATGTGGTAAGCGTACTTGCAAAAGTGCGTGATGGTCGTCCAATTAAATTAGAAGGTAATGATTTATCACCTTTAACAGGTGGTGGAACTTCAGCCCGTGTTCAAGCGGCTGTTTTAGACTTATATGATACTGCGCGTTTGCGTTTCCCAACGATTGGTGGTAAGGAAGCTACATTTGAAGCGATTGACAAAGCCATTGCTGCTGAATTATCAGGCAATACGGTAATTGTTACAAGTTCAATTACTTCTCCTACCACTAAAAAAGTAGTAGCACAATTTTTAGCAAAACATCCGGGTAGCAAACATGTTACTTATGATGCTGTTTCAAACAGTGCGATGTTGTTAGCGAACGAAGCTTGTTATGGTAAAAGAGTAATTCCTTCTTACCATTTTGAAAAAGCAAAAGCAATTGTTTCCTTAAGTGCTGACTTTTTAGGTACTTGGTTAAATCCAGTTGCATTTGCAAAACAATATGCGGTTGGAAAAAAATTAGATGAAAAAAATCCTGCGATGAGCAAGCATATCCACTTTGAAACAGTGGCAAGTATGACTGGTTCTAATGCAGATGAAAAATATTTATGTCGCCCTTCTGAAATTGGTTTGGTTGCTGCTGCTATATTAAGTGCAGTAAAAGGAACTGGCGTAACAGGCGTGACAGATGCAAAATTAAAAGCAGGTATCGAAGCTGCTGCAAAAGCATTAACGGCTAACCAAGGTGCTGCATTAGTAGTAGCGGGTAGCGATGATGTGAATGTGCAAATTTTAGTGAACGCAATTAATGCGGCAGTGGGTGCAAATGGCACCACCATTAATTTTGGTACTACTGTTAACTACCGTCAAGGTGTTGATAGTGAATTTGCAACTTTGGTGGATGACATGAACGCAGGTAAAGTAAACAGTATTTTATTTTACGGTGCGAACCCTGTGTACACTTGGCCAAATGCAGAAAAAGTAAAATCAGGTTTAGCAAAAGTGAAAACAACTATTTCATTCAATGCTAAATTAGATGAAACAACTGCACTTTGTAAATATGTAATTCCTGCACCACACTTTTTAGAAAGTTGGGGTGATGCTGAACCAGCTACAGGATATATTAGTTTCTTACAACCAACCATATCTCCATTATTTAAAACACGTGCATTTGAAGATTCATTATTAAAATGGTCTGGCGATGCAAGTGATTATACTACTTATTTAAAAAATGAGTGGTCTGCTAAATTAGGTGGCGAAGCTGCTTGGAATAAAATTTTACAAGCGGGTGTTTCAAATCCTGCTGCTGAAACTTTTGCAGGCGCTACTTTAAATGCAACAGCAGTAACTTCTGCTTTAGCTGCAGTAAGTGCAACAAAGCCTTCAACTAAAATTGAATTAGCCTTATACCAAAAAGTAGGTATCGGTGCTGGTCAAGGTGCTGCTAACCCTTGGTTACAGGAATTACCTGATCCAGTGACACGTGCTACTTGGGACAACTATATTATAGTATCGCCTGCGATGGCAAAATCTTTATTGAATATTGATTTAAACAATCCAGGTCAAGCAGATGCTTATGAGGTTAAACCGCCTAAGCAAGTGGTTAAATTAACGGTTGATGGAAAATCAATTGAACTTCCTGTATTAATTGTTCCTGGTACACATCCACAAACAGTGGGTATTGCGGTGGGTTACGGTCGCGCTGACGCTTTAGGTAAATCAGTGATTGGTACTGGTAAAAATGCATATCCTTTGGCTTGCATTGAAAATGGCAACGTTCATTTTAATTGCAGCAATGTTACTTTAACGCCAACAGGTGAAACTTATCCGGTTGCTTTAACACAAACGCATTTCCGTTACGATACAGAGCAAGGAAATCGTACAGAAGTAATGAAAGAAATTTCTTTAGCTTCTTATATTAAACATCCAACAGAAATTAGAGAAGAGCGTGATCATGAATTTAGATTGATCACGGAAGGTGGCGATAAGATGAAAGAATTTGAAGCGCTTGAAAAATTTGAAAAAGAAGCTACTATTTATCCAGTGTACGATCGTCCAGGAATTAAGTGGGGCATGAGCGTGGATTTAAATAGTTGTAATGGTTGTGGTGCTTGCGTAGTTGCATGTAACGCTGAAAACAACGTATCTGTTGTTGGTAAGCCGGAAGTATTACGTGGTCATGAAATGCATTGGTTACGTATTGATAAATATTATAGCGGTGATATGGAAAATCCAAAAGTGGTTTTCCAACCTTTAATGTGTCAACATTGTGACAACGCTCCTTGTGAAAACGTTTGTCCAGTGGCTGCAACGAATCATAGCTCTGAAGGTTTAAACCAAATGACTTACAACCGTTGTATTGGTACTCGTTATTGCGCGAACAACTGTCCTTTCAAAGTACGTCGTTTTAACTGGGCTGATTATACTGGTGCAGATAGTTTCCCTGATAACCAAAAAGGAGAAGTGAATGATGTTGTGTTAGATATGAATGATGATTTATCTAGAATGGTATTAAATCCAGATGTCACTGTTCGTTCTCGTGGGGTGATTGAAAAATGTTCTTTCTGTGTGCAACGTTTACAAGCAGCTAAGTTAGATGCGAAAAAAGATTCTCGTCCAATGGTGGATGCTGATGTGAAAGTGGCTTGTCAACAATCATGTCCTACCAACGCCATCAACTTTGGTAATGCAAATGATAAACATAGTGCAATTTCAAAAGTGCGTGTTGATAATCCGAATCGTCAGTTTTATGTGTTAGAGCAATTACACGTATTACCAAATGTAACTTACTTAGCTAAAGTAAGAAACATAGATGAGGCTGGTGAGGAGCATGCAGCAGCAGGTCATGAAGCTAAAGCGGAACACAAAACTGAAGCGGCTCATTAATAATAAATAGAGTTTAAAAAATTAGAAATAGTTAAAGATGCATATTAAATACGAATCACAGTTGCGCGAACCATTGGTATATGGTGAGAAAAATTTTCACCAAGTTACTGAGGATATTTTGCGCCCTATTGAAGTGAAACCATCTCGTTTATGGTACATTGGCTTTTTTATTGCTGTAACACTTTTATTATTTGGGGTGTATAGCTTATATCGTGAGGTAACTTATGGTATTGGTCAGTGGAACTTGAACAAAACAATTGGATGGGGTTGGGATATTACCAACTTCGTTTGGTGGGTGGGTATTGGTCACGCGGGTACTTTGATTTCGGCTGTATTATTATTATTCCGTCAAGGTTGGAGAACTGGGGTAAATCGTGCTGCTGAAGCGATGACCATTTTCGCCGTTATGTGCGCAGGTCAATTTCCGATATTCCACATGGGTCGTGTTTGGTTAGCGTTTTTCATTTTGCCTTACCCGAACTCACGTGGTCCATGATGGGTGAATTTTAATTCACCATTATTATGGGACGTATTTGCAATCTCTACTTATTTTACTGTTTCTTTATTATTCTGGTATTCTGGTTTGTTACCCGATTTAGCTACGGTGCGTGATCGTGCGTTTACAAAATTGAGAAA
>JBEITL010000033.1:0-9357 GCA_040374915.1 Sediminibacterium sp.
GCTAGTGCAAGAACTGGCGAATTTAGAGATAAAGGTGGTATGCCAATCGATGCTGTAAGAAACGGAGCACCTGTTACCTCAATTGATCCTGCTGTGTTTTACTCTGCAGTTGGTGACAGAAATGGTATCATGGAACCTTACTTATTTTCAAGAACAAATGTAAGAGTAGGTCAGTTAGTATTAGGTTACAACTTAAAATCTAACAACGCAAAATCATTAATTAAAGAAGCTAACTTCTCATTAGTGGGTCGTAACTTATTCTTCTTATTTAAAGAAGCTCCATTTGATCCAGAACAAGCTATGAGTACTGGTAACGGTATGCAGTCTAACGACGTATTTGGTTTACCTGCAACAAGATCTTATGGTGTTAACGTTAAGTTTACTTTCTAAAATTTATAAATACAATTTAGTATGAAACAATTATTTATTGCATCAATCATTCTAATTGCTTTTGGATCTTGTACTAAAGATTTCCAATCGACCAATCAGAATCCAAATCAAATATCTGATGAGATGCTTAAGCAAGACTTCAACCTGGTAGGTTCGCCTTTTGCAGGTATGTTGTATGAGCTGCATGGTAATCAGGGTAGTCAAACACAAGAAGACTTGTGTTACGATTCATGGATGGGATATATGAACACCCCTACTCCATTTACAAGTAATGTAAACAACACAACGTACTATGTTCGTTGGAACTCCTATTGGGGTCGTCAATACGGTAACGTTATGTCTCCTGCAAGACAAGTTATCCGTTTAGCAAAAGAAAACGGTTTACCAATGTTTGAAACATGGGCAAATCTAATCAGAATCTTATCAATGTCTAGGGTTTCTGCAATTCATGGTCCAGTAATTTATTCTAATTACGGATCAACAGCAGCAACTGTATTATATGATAAAGAGTCAGATTTATACAATACATTTTTTGCACAGTTGGATACCATCCAAACTCAATTTAACGCAAACAAAACCTATGCTGGTTTTACAAAATTTGACCCTAGTTACAAGGGTAGTATTCCTGCTTGGCAGAAATTAGTAAACTCGCTTCGTTTAAAACTTGCAATGCGTATTTCAAAAGTGAATCCTGCCCTTGCTAAAACACAAGGTGAAAAGGCTTTAGCTGATGCAAATGGTTTAATTGCTACAAATGCAGACAACTTCAACATCTCTTTACTTGGTAACATTATGCCAGTTGGTATGATTTGTTTCCAGTGGGATGATGCTCGTATGGGTGCTCCAATCGAATCATTCATGGTTGGATTAAAAGACGGTAGAATTGCTAAGTACTTCTCTCCTGCCGATAATGCAAGTTTATATGCAGACCATCCTAACTCTCCTTACAAAGGAATCAGAAATGGTGCGTTTTTAGATGCTAAAATTCAACGTGTAACTTTCTCTAAAGTATCTACTGATTTTAATAGCGTACAAACTAGAAGACACTTTACTGCTTCTGAAGTACATTTCTTAAGAGCAGAAGCTGCTTTAAGAGGTTGGACTGGTGCTGGAGATGCTAAAACCAACTACGAAACTGGTGTTAGATTATCTTTTGCAGATTGGGGAGCTGGTGGTGTAGACGCTTATTTAGCAGATGCTACAAGTAAGCCTATCAGCTATGTAGATCCAATTGATTCTCGCAATAACTTTGCCGCTACTTCAACAATTACAGTTGCTTGGGACGAAGCTGATTCAAGAGAATTAAAGCTTGAAAAAATCATGACGCAAAAATACCTTGCAACATTTACCAATACATTGGAAGCATGGGTAGACCACAGAAGAACAGGATATCCTAAAATTCCTTCTGCTGCTAGAAATGATTCTGGTGATGAGTGGGGTGTTATCCCTGCTGGTCAGTTCATTAAAAGATGGCCTTTTGTAGCTGGTGAGGTAACAGGTAATGCTGCTGCTGTAACAGATGCACTTTCTAAAATGGGAGCTACTAAAAACGACATATCTACACGCTTATGGTGGGATACTGGCGTAGCTTCTAACTTCTAGTATGCTAGTTAGATGATACTAAAAAGCCCTCCGATAATTCGGAGGGCTTTTTTATTGTCGAATAGGTAGAGAAAAAAATAAGTTAAATCGGTTTCATTTAATGCTTATGATCTAACTGCGTCAAGTAACGCTCAGGAAAATTGGTGGTAATAAACTCAATGCCCTGCGCCACAAGCTTGTTAAAATCTTCATCCTTGTTTACCGTCCAACTACCCAGCATTAACTGTTGCTTTTTAGCATTCACCGCAATGGAAGGGTTGGCTAAAAACTGTGCATAATTAAAATTAATGCCATTAAATTTGGCAGCCATTATTTGTTCTAGCGTTTTGTTGTTTTCCAAATACAATACGGTAGCCGAAGGTCTTAATGATTTAATGGTTTGCAGCACTTCAAAATCAAAACTGATATAAATAATTCGATTTTCGATACCTAATTTTTTTGCAAGATCAACAGTTTCTGTCGCCGTTAACTGACTAGTCGTATTACTTAATAGCGCCGCCTTAATTTCACAAATGAGCAGTGTTTGATGATTAGAAGCAGTGCCATTTTTAAAATAATCCTCTAACAAAGGAAGGTCTTCACCATTACTTAATTTTTTGGCATTGAGCGCTGCATATGTTTTTAGCTCAATGGTATCACCAAAATGTGTAGGGTCGTGATTCACCACTAGCTTCCCATCTAGCGTTCGTCGTACATCAAATTCACTACCGTAAGATTTAATTTCTATCGCTTTTTGTAATGCCGCAATCGAATTTTCTGGCAAGTTAAATTCTTTCCATGCACCTCTATGTGCAATTATTTTTGTGTCCTGGGCAATCATTTGTTGAAACATACAAAAAGAAGCAATGGTTATAATAATTTTTTTCATGTCATTTATTTTAATTGCTGTAGCGCTTTTGCAATTACAGAATCTGTGGTATTGAGTATTTGATAATAACCTTCTGTTCTAAACATTTGACGCGCCATTAGCACCTTAATAGTTTGTAGTAAATATGCTTTACCAGATGCAGATACTTTGTTAGCTAGAATATTATCATTAGCAGCCGCTGCAACAAAAGCATTCCATTCGGCAGCATCTGGTATAAACCCCTTGGCAAGTGCCTCAGGCGTTTTAAAGCCATCAAAATAAGATCGGTTATTTTTATACAACGTGTATACAAAATCAGAAAGTGTATTTGATAAATACAATTGCATAATCAGAGTGTCTTGCAAACTAGCTGTGAGTGGCACAATAACATCTGGTGTAATACCACCTCCCCCATATAAAATTCGTCCAGCAGGAGTTTTAAACTTTTTACCTTTAAGTAGGCTAGAATCAGTTTTATCAAGCAATCCACTATGAAATCGGTCTTCAAGTTCCTGTTCGTATTTTTCTTTACCTACTGCATAGTTTTTTTGAATATTTCTTCCAAGCGGTGTAAAATACCGAGCAATAGTTAAGCGAACCGCGCTACCATCGGTTAATCCAAACTGTTGTTGCACTAAACCCTTTCCAAAAGAACGTCTCCCAATAATAGTTGCCCTATCCCAGTCTTGCAAAGCACCCGCAAGTACTTCGCTTGCAGAAGCCGAACTCTCATCGATAAGCACTGTTATTTTTCCTGTTTCAAATAAACCAGGCCTTTTACAAACAAAATCGTAACGCTTGGTATTGGCACCTTCTGTGTATACAATTAATTTATTGTCACTTAAAAATTCATCCGCAATATCAACGGCTTCTTGTAAAAGTCCCCCACCATTGCCACGTAAATCAAGCACCAACGATTTCATACCCGTTTTTTGCAATTTTTCTAATGAAGCCATAAATGTCTCATAGGTTCTCTCAGAAAATTTATCAATTTTAATATACCCGGTAGTAGGTTGTATCATGTAGGCTGCATCGATGGGCGAAACAGCGATAACACCTCTTGTGACACTTAATTGAATTTGTTTATTGCTTCTTAGCACCGTCAGTTTTACCGTACTTCCCTCTGCCCCTCTAATTTTTGAGCGCACCCAATCGGCATTTTTATTCTTTCCATAAAGTATTATAGAATCGTTGGCTTTTAATAACTGATCCCCTACTTGTAAACCAGCTTTAAAGGACGGGCCTTCTTTAAAAACATTCATGACATTAACGGTATCATTCATCATTTGAAACTCTATACCAATACCCATAAAACTACCCGCAATATCATCGTTAAAAGCTTCTAATTCACTAGCTGGTATATATGCCGAATGTGGATCTAAGTGTGAGAGTAAGGCATCTGCAACTAGTTTATTGATACTATCTGAGGCTACTGGATCAACATATTTATTGTTGATGAGTGAAACAAGTTCCTGTACCGAACTGCGTCCAGAAAAACCTAAAAACTTGCCGCCCGCGGTATTGTCTCTAAGTTGATACCCAATAGTCATACCAACAACCATGACAACTGACAATAAAAGGGGTAACCAGATACTAATTTTCTTTTTTTGCTCACTCATTATTTGTTCATTTTTAAAGGTCTTTACAAATATCCTATTTAAATAGATAAAATTGCCTTAAAACACTAAATATTAACTACATAAAGGTTGTTTTATCAGAGATATTTTCGTACTTCGTAGTATCATTTTTAAATTTAAAAACATGCGAGTAACCTTAATTGCAGACAGTGGTGCTACCAAGTGTGAGTGGTGCTTGCTTGTGGACGGTAAGAAAAAAAAGACCATTATCACCGACGGTCTTAGCCCCTATTTTTTAACGGCTGCTCAAATCACATCGCTACTTGAAAAGCACTTGCTGCCAAAAATTAAAAACTTTCCGCCTAAAAACATATTCTTTTACGGTACCGGGCTGGCCAATCCGGCCAATGCCAAAGTGATCAATAGTGTTTTAAAAAGCTTATTTACCAAAGCCAACATCGAAATCAACCACGACTTAACCGCTGCAGCAAGAGCCTTATGTGGCAAACAAAAAGGTATTGCATGCATTTTAGGCACGGGTGCTAATGCAGGCTATTACAATGGAAATAAAATTGCTAAAAATAGCCCTGGACTTGGCTATGTTTTAGGGGATGAAGGAAGTGGTGCTTATCTCGGAAAAAAAGTGGTACAGTATTATTTGTACCAAACATTTGACGAGGAACTTATGGCACGTTTTAACAAGCGCTTTAATACCAGTAAAGACGAAATATTAAACAACGTTTACAAACAACCGCTGGCCAATAGATACTTAGCAAATTATGCGATATTCTTAAGTGAAAATAGAGGCCATTACATGATTGAAAACATCATTGAAGATGGTTTAAATGATTTCTTTTTCACCCACCTTTATAAATTTAAAGAGAGCTGGAAACTACCCATCAACTTTGTAGGTAGTGTTGCATTTGGTTTTAAAGATGTTTTAAAAGAACTCTGCAATACCTATGAATTAGAATTGGGGAAAGTTTTAAAAGCGCCGATGGATGGTTTAGTTACCTTCCACAAATAATATTACATGGCTACATTTACAAGAATTACAGAACAGGATTCCAATTACCGACAGTTACAAGACATGTCTGTACTTGAAGTACTCACGAATATCAATAAAGAGGATCAAACCGTTCCAGATGCTGTTGCTGCCGCAATCAACGACATAGAAAAAGTGGTAAGCACCTCTATCGAAAAAATGTTACTGGGCGGCCGGTTGTTTTACATTGGTGCTGGCACCAGTGGACGTTTGGGTATTGTAGATGCTAGTGAATGTCCGCCTACTTATGGCGTTCCCTATGGTCTAGTTATAGGAATTATTGCTGGCGGAAGCCATGCCATTACAAATGCAGTTGAAAACGCGGAAGACGACCCCAATCAGGGCTGGCTTGACTTACAAGCGCATAACATTAGTGATAAAGATGTTGTAATTGGCCTTGCTGCCAGTGGTACTACGCCTTATGTAATTAGTGCACTTGAAAAATGTAATGAAAACGGCATCACTACGGCAAGTATATCTTGTAACCCAGGTGCCCCATTATCTGCGGCTGCAAAGTTCCCTATCGAAGTAGTGGTAGGTCCCGAATTTGTAACAGGAAGTACTAGAATGAAAAGTGGTACGGCACAAAAGCTGGTGCTTAATATGATTTCGACAGCAGTTATGATTGGGCTTGGACGTGTTGAAGATAATAAAATGGTGAACATGCAACTCACCAACGATAAGCTCGTTGACAGAGGCGTTCACATGCTCATGAAGCAAATTAACACTACCGATTATGAAGTAGCAAAAGCTTTATTACTCCAACATGGTTCTGTAAAAAAAGCAACCGATGCTTATTTAGGGGCTTAACTTTTTTGTATGCACAACATAGAACCGTTTTTTATTTGGAGACATTTATATACTGCCGAAGAAGATCCACAATCTCCTTTTTACGGTCGCACGTATTCCGAATTTGAATTTACACAAGTAGTATACAATTATTTTATTCATCCACAGTGGGATGATTTTGGAAGCCGTACACTGTATTTAAAAATACTCTTTATTGATTACGATGAACATTATGCAATCATTGAACTTTTAGGTGAGTGGAATGATGCCATCGAAAATGATATCATGGAACTCAAAAGAGAAATCATTGATCATTTATCTAAAAAAGGTATTTATAAATTTATTTTGATTTGCGAAAATGTTTTAAATTTTCATAGCAGTGATAAAGAATATTATCAAGAGTGGTATGACGATGTTTCTGACGAAAATGGTTGGATAGTAGCACTTAATATGCCGCAACAAACCCAACAAGATTTCAGACAAAAAAAACTACACTATTATATCGAGCTCATGGAAATTGACAATTGGCGAAATTTTAAGCCAGGTCATTTGTTTGAAAAAATAAACTTTGAGTTGTCCAACAGACTTCCCTTATAATAAGTGATACTGCGCATTGTCGCGTAAGCGTACGCTATAGGATTCACCCACTAAAATACTAGGCTCAAAAGCTGAAACTTCTAATACCAATCCACCCATGTTTAGCTGCACCATATAATGGCTGCCCATAAACAATACATTGGTAACTATACCTTGTAATCCTTTACCTGTATACCTTTCAATAATCATTTGTGACGGTCTAATAAACAATTGCTGACTGTCATTTGCTTCAGGAATTAAAGTTTTAACTGCTGGAAAAACACCAACGTTGATACAATTACAAGCACCTAACAGTTTTGCTTCATACTCGTTTTGCGGTGCATAAAAAATAGTAGCAGGTGCATCATCTCTAATAACGGCGCCTTCTTTGATGAGGAGCATTCGGTTGGCCCAGGGCAATAAATCTGCAGCATCATGCGATACTAAAACACATGTAGTATCAAAATGTGTAGCAATATCCGAAATCACATCCTGCATAATTTGCTTATGAATTTTATCGAGGTTCGAAAACGGTTCGTCCAATAATAGTAAAGAAGGCTCTGTGGTTAGTAGTTGTGCTAGTACAATACGCTGTTTTTCTCCACCAGAAATTTGATTGGTTTTACGGGAAAGCAAATGCTCGATTCTACATATCTGATAAATATGATTGGCCCTTGCAGCAGGTATTTTTCTGGCCATGTCAAGTAGTTCTTCTACCCTATAATTGTTACGTAGTTCAAAATGTTGCGATAAAAAAGCAATTTTTGGATGTCCCGGAATCAGTTGCTCACTGGGCATTAAAATACGCGTACCATTAAAATGTACCGATCCGGTGGTGGGTTCCATTAAACCCGCCATCATCTTTAAAAGTGTGGTTTTGCCTGAGCCCGTTTCACCAGCAATAGCTAATTTTTGCCCCTTGGGGATTTCAAATGAAATCGTACTGACATAAGAACCGCCAGCATGATTTTTAGCAACACCACAAACCTCTAATAAAAACATAGAATAAAATTAAGCCATTCATCTATTAGCTACAGGTAATTCGTATATTTGGAAATAAATAATTTTAAAATGGCTTTACCCGTAAATAATTCTAAAGCAGGCAAACCAGGTACTAAAAACCAGGCAAACAAAGCACAAGGATCAAAATTTATTGCAAAACCAGGTACCAAAGCGGTAACGGTGGGCAAAAAACCAATTAAAACTGGTGGTTCTAGAGGAAGTTAATAGACAACCCTAATAAATCAAGTCTTCGTAGGCAGCTTGTAACTCTGAATACGCATGCTTGTCCCCTGCTAATTTGCAGGCCTCCAATCCTTTTTCATAACAGGTAATGGCTTCTGCTTGTTCGCCCATTTTTTCAAGCAATTTGGCCAAATGGTAGTATGTACCTACATAACTAGGCGTTTCGGTTACAATAGCCGTAAATAAAGCCCTAGCTTCAGCGTCATTTCCTACTTTAATGTATTCGAGCGCAAGTGCATGCCTCAAAAAGTTATCTGAGGGCTGGCTAGCTAAAAAATTTAACAATTTTTCTATCCGATCCATAAACCAAAGATAGCCGAACTTTGTAATTAAAATGATACCTATATTTGCAAATAGTTGCATAAACAACTATGTAATAAACAGGTTTAAACAGTGCTTATGAAAATTCTAGTTTGTATCAGTAAAACACCGGACACCACGGCAAAAATTGCATTTACAGATGGTGCGAAAAAATTTGATGAATCAGGCGTTCAATGGATCATTAATCCATACGACGAGTGGTATGCACTTGTACGTGCCATTGAGTTAAAAGAAAAAGACCCTGAAACCATTATTCATTTAATCACTGTAGGTGGTGCAGACGCGGAACCAATTATCAGAAAAGCACTCGCTCTTGGTGGTGATGAAGCGATTCGTATCAATACAGATAGTGCTGACAGCTTCTCTATTGCAGCTCAAATCGCAGCTGTAGCCAACACCGAAAAATATGATTTAATATTTACTGGAAAAGAAACCATCGATTACAATGGCGCTTCTATTGGTGGCATGCTTGCTGCATTAATTGATGCACCTTATATCCCACTAGCTACCGCATTTGATATTGAGGGAACAACTGCTACCATTACTAGAGAAATTGAAGGTGGTGAAGAAGTAGTAACCGTTAATAATCCGGTGGTTGTGAGTTGTCAAAAAGGTGTTGCAGAACAGCGTATTCCTAACATGCGTGGCATTATGGCTGCGCGTACAAAACCCCTTAAAGTGGTAGAACCCGCTGCAGTAGAGGCTTTAACGAGTATCGAAAGTTTTGAACTACCGGCTCCAAAAGCGGGCGTAAAACTGGTAAGTCCAGATAACATCGATGAACTTGTTCGTTTATTACATGAAGAAGCAAAAGCTATTTAAACCAAATCAATTTTAAATTATGGTACTCGTATATATAGATCATCAAGACAATCAAATTAAAAAAAGTTCATTAGAAGCAGTTACCTATGGTGTTGCACTTGCAAAACAATTAGGAACGGAGGCGCACGGCTTATTATTAGGAA
>JBEITL010000027.1:0-9545 GCA_040374915.1 Sediminibacterium sp.
GGTGTCCATCACTTCGTCCCACTGTTCTGCGTTCATGCGAAGCAGTAAATTATCTTTTGAAATACCTGCATTGTTTACGCAAATATCAACCGTACCAAATGTTGCAACTACATCATTTACAAAGGCTTCGCACTCCTCAAAAATGCCCGCATTGCTCTGGTATGCCTTTGCCTTAACCCCTAGTGCTTCGATTTGAGCTACCAGCGCTGCAGCTTTTTCGGCACTACCGCTACTAACGTAGGTAAATGCAATATGGCTTCCTTGTTCTGCTAATTTTAATGCAATGGCTGCGCCAATTCCACGGGCTGCACCTGTTACGATCGAGACTTTGCCTGCTAGTAATTTCATATCCAGTATTTATAGATATGTAAAACGAATTTTAGCTATGCATATTGTTGTAAAAGCAACAATAATTCATCGATGTACCTGCGGTCGTTGCTGAGTCTTGGCACTTTATGCTGCCCCCCCAGTTTTCCTTTATTTTTAAGCCATGTATGAAATAATCCCCCCGGAAGGGCGGTAATTTTTGGAAGCCCTAGTGCGATGTCTTTGTAGCGTTTGGCTTCGTAGTCGCTATTTAAGGATTTTAAGTTTTGGTCCAGCGCTATTGTAAAGGCGCTTAGGTTATCCGGCATATTTTCAAATTCGATAAGCCATTCGTGTGCCCCTTGGTTTTGATCTCCAAAATAAATGGGTGCAGCCGTATAATCTTTTACCACAAGCCCTGTAGTTTTTGCTGCTGCTGCGATGGCTTTGTCCGTATTATCTACCATCACTTCTTCGCCAAAAGCATTGATAAACTGTTTGAGTCTGCCTGTTACTACAATTCGGAAAGGCGAAAGACTTGTGAATTTAATGGTGTCTCCTACTAAATAGCGCCATAGGCCACCATTGGTGCTAATGACAAGTGCATAATTTTTATCAAGCTCCACTTTATTTAGTCCAATAGTGCGCGGTTTTTCTTTTCCGTATTCTTCGGTGGGCATGAACTCGTAAAAAATACCATGGTCTAAAAACAAAAGCATGCCTTCTATACTTGGGTCGTCTTGTGCAGCAAAAAAACCTTCGGAGGCGTTATACATTTCTAAGTAATGACAACCGGGGCCAATTAATTTTTGAAATTGCTCTTTGTAGGGCGTAAAAGAAACACCACCATGAATGTATAGTTCTAAACTTGGCCACACTTCTTTTAAAGTTTGCTTGCCTGTAATTTCTAAAATTCTTTTAATGAGTAAAAGTGTCCAAGTAGGAACCCCAGATATTGAAGTAACATTTTCAAGAATGGTAGATTGTGCTAATTGTTCAATTTTTGATTCCCATTCATCCATCAGTGCAATGGATAATTCTGGTGTCCGAATCCAGTTGGCCCACATGGGTGTATTTTGAAGTAGTACGGCGCTTAAATCGCCCACACTCATGTCGTCGTTGATCTTACTTATTTGATGACTTCCACCAATTACGAGTCCCTTACCAGTTAGTAAATCACTATCATTATTAAATTTATAATACAGCGCTAATACATCTTTTGCTGCTTGGTAATGACAATCTTCTAAACTTTCTTCGGTGATTGGAATGAATTTGCTTTTGTCTGAAGTGGTGCCGCTACTTTTTGCAAACCAATTTACAGGTGTGTTCCACAGCACTTGCTCTTCTCCTTCAAAAAGCCTATCAATAAAGGGTTTCAGGTCTTCGTATTCACTAATAGGAACGGCTTCTTTAAATTTTCGAATATTAAAAATTTCGTTGAAACCATATTTTCTACCAAAGGCAGTGTACTGTCCATGCGTTACTAAATCTTGTAACACTTCTCTTTGCGTTGCTACAGGATTTGCAATCCATCTTTCAATATGCGCAATTCTTAAAAGGGCAAGTCGTGATATGGCAGGACTTAAAAATTTCATGTGAATTAAAGCTTAGCTTCTTTTCCCATTTCAATAATCCAATCTTTTCTACGAAGCGTAAAATTGGTTCCTAAATATAAACGTCGTACGTCTTCATCTTCTGCTAACTCTTCGGCAGTTCCGTGCTTAAATATTTTTCCTTCAATTAAAAGGTAGGCTCTATCACAAATCGATAAGGTTTCATTTACATTATGGTCTGTAATTAAAATCCCAATATTTTTTGTTTTTAATTTAGCGACTACGGTTTGAATATCTTCTACTGCGATTGGATCAACGCCTGCAAATGGTTCATCTAATAAAATAAATTTTGGGTCTACGGCTAATGCTCTCGCGATTTCTGTTCTTCGTCTTTCGCCACCGCTTAAACTATCGCCATTATTTTTTCGAACCAGTTGTAAATTAAATTCGTCCAGTAAAGATTCTAATTTTAATAATCTTTCTTCTTTAGAAAGCTTCGTCATTTCTAGCACCGCTAAAATATTATCTTCTACACTGAGGCTTCTAAAAACGCTTGCTTCTTGAGGTAAATAGCCAATACCCATTTGTGCTCTTTTGTACATGGGTAGCTTGGTAATGTCTTCTTCATTTAAAAACACAGTGCCTTCGTCCGGTTTAATAAGACCCACCACCATATAAAAAGTAGTTGTTTTACCAGCACCATTGGGCCCAAGTAAACCTACAATTTCACCCTGTTTTACGGTTACGCTTACGTTGTTTACAACGGTTCTGCCCTTGTAACTTTTTTGGAGCGCACTTGTATGTATGATTCCGTTCAAAATAGTTGCTTTCTACAAAAATAGGGCTTATAAGCCTCTTCTGTATCAGGTTTTGAAGCCCTAGGCCCTTTTTATAAAGCCAAATTGGCTGTATATTGCAACAATTTTAATATTTGCCCCCCACAAAGCAAGCAATCATGAAAGTAACGGATCATTTACAGCAGGCAAAAGACACCCTTATTTCTTTTGAAGTGTTACCTCCATTAAAAGGTAAGACCATCAATACTTTATATGAGCATTTAGACCCTTTAATGGAGTTTAAGCCTTCTTGGATTAATGTGACCTACCACCGCAGTGAAACCATGTTCAAGAAAAAAGTGGATGGCACTTTTGAAAAAGTGGAAGTGCGTAAGCGCCCCGGTACTGTGGGTATTTGTGCGGCTATTATGAACCACTATCAAGTAGACGCTGTTCCGCACATTATTTGTGGTGGTTTTACAAAAAGAGAAACGGAAGATGCACTGATTGACCTAGACTTTTTGGGAATAGACAATGCACTTGTGTTGAGAGGAGACGCTGCTAAAAATGAATCATCCTTTGAACCTGAAAAAGATGGCAATCATTTTGCCATTGACTTAATCAAGCAGGTAAATAATATGAACAATGGGGTTTATTTGGATGAGGATATTAAAAACGGCGGCCAAACAAAATTTTGTGTGGGTGTTGCCGGTTATCCAGAAAAACATTTTGAAGCTCCTAATTTAGAAATTGATTTAAAACATTTAAAAAACAAAGTGGATGAAGGCGCAGGCTACATCATGACACAAATGTTTTTTGATAATCAAAAATTTTATGATTTCGTGAAAGCCTGTAGGGACATGGGTATTACCGTTCCTATCATACCAGGACTTAAACCTATTACCAATAAAAAACAACTTTCTGTTTTACCACGAATATTTCATGTAGATATTCCAACAGAGCTGTCTAATGCGATTAATAAATGTAAAACAGATGCCGATTGTGAGCAAGTAGGAACTGAGTGGTTGGTACAACAAAGCAAGGAACTTAAAGCATTTGGTGTTCCTGTATTACACTATTACACGCTCGGAAAACCTAAAGTAATTTATAACGCCGTTAAAGAACTGGTGTAATTATTGGGTAGTTGGTTTTTTACTTTTTACCTGAATAATATCGTCAAACTGTTCGATCGTTAATTGCTTGGCAATAATACGCTTGTCTTTGTCTAACAAATAAACGGTAGGTGTTTTATAGATATCATAAAGCTGTCTGTAATTGGCCCTACCTGCTTTTTCATCCGCTTCTTTTGCAGCTTTTGTTTGGTAGGCGTGGATCCAGTTTTTTAAGTTTTTTTCTACCACAAATTTTTTCCAAGCGACTTGTTCGGCGTCGTAAATATTTACACCAATCATGGTCATGCCTACTGCTTTCCATTTGGCTCTGTAAAAAGAATCTAGTCTTGGTAGTTCTTCTTTACAATGCCCACAATTGGGATCATAAAAGACCACCATGGTATAGGTAGCGGGTAGATTATAGAGTGAAACCGCTTTGCCTAAAGAATCCACCAAATCCAGTGCTGGTGCGGGCAATCCGAGTTGATTGGCCATTAAGCTATAGGCTCTTTCTGTTACTGTTTTTCGAGACGCTGGATTTAAAATAACGGTATCGCCTTTGGCGTAAAAGTTTTCAAACAAATACACAAACACTTTGTCTTGACCCATAAATTCGGGGGCCATGTATTTATTGGTGAACTTGGTAAGTAGGTACGGATAAATTTCTTTTCCTGTTTTAGCCATCAGCAACATGTACTTCACTTCTTCAATAAGAGAGTCTGGTTCAGCAGAAACATAGTACTTAAAATATTCGTCTAATTTGGCTTCAAAAAAGGGCGTTCGTAAAAGTCTGTCATCATTAAAAAGTACATCATCCCAAAAATGATTTTTTACAAAACGGTAAGGTGCCAATGAATCTGGCTTTCCGTTAACGATAGGCACAGCAGGGGCTACAGGGCGTTTCATGGCACTAAAAAGCATGGCTAATAATGAACCTGGATATTTTTTTACAATATCGTTTCGGTAGCCTTCTACGAGTTTATCTACCCTGCCATATTCATCTGCTAAGCGTGTAGAATCGGCTTTGGTTTTAGCTGCATTAAATTCGTTTCTGATGTTTTGTAGTTGTTGCCCTTTTTCTGAAGAAAAACTTATATAGGCTTTAAATAAATCGTTGTCTTGTGAACCGGTAATGGTTGCTTTTTCTTTAACAGTAGTGTCTCCTTCAATATTAAAATGCTGGACATCGTCCATTAAAAATTCGAACTGCTTGGTAATTTGCGGCGTCACTACAAAGTAAACGCCACTGGTTAATTTAGTATCTCCTTTAAATACGCCTTGTCCGTTGGCGTCTAACATAGTAGAGTCTACGAGCACTAAACTTTTTCCATAATAACTGCCTATGTATACTTTACAATTGGTGAGTGGCTTTAACTTGATAGAAATGCGTCTTCCAGTAGGTTTGGTTTGTGCGTCAATGGAACTGCTCAAACAAACCATTGTAATTAGGGCTAAACAAGATTTTGCTAAAAAATTCTTCATACTATTAAATTCTATGCAAATTTAGGTATTTAGATCATGCAGCCTCTCAAAGCGTCTTATATTTGCATGCAGTGAGAAAACAAAAGAAACAACCCATTTTAGAACAGGTACTGGTAGAAAATTATGCTGCCGAGGGTAAGGCGTTGGCCCGTGTAGATGGCAAAGTGGTATTTATTGAAGGCGCTGTGCCTGGTGATGTTGTTGACGTACAACTCAAAAAAAATAAAACCGACTGGGCCGAGGGGTTTGTGGTGGCATACAGGTCCTATTCTGAAGACCGGGTGCAACCATTTTGTGCGCATTTTGGTATTTGTGGAGGCTGTCAGTGGCAGATGCTTCCTTATGCAAAACAACTCGTGTATAAACAACAGCAAGTAACAGATAATTTAACCAGAATTGGACGCGTTAACTTGCCGGCTATTAACCCCATTATTGGGGCAAGTCAAACGGAGTTGTACCGTAATAAAATGGAATATACGTTTGCTACAAAAAAATATATTCCTTCCGAAGAATTTAGAGCTTTAAAAGCCGCAGGTGCCGATTTTTCAAATCAACCTGGCGCTGCTGGTTTTCATGTCCGCGGATTTTTTGATAAAGTTGTTGAGATAGATACTTGTCATTTGCAGGAAGAGCCAACCAACTTCATTCGTAAAATGGTAGCACAGTATGCGCTTGATCATGATCTTCCATACTACGATGTAAAACAGCATACGGGATGGTTGCGTAACATGTTTGTGCGCAACACCACAACCGGTGAACTCATGATTAATGTTGTCTTTGGCTACGAAGATGAGCCACACCGCCTTGCATTGCTAGATCAACTACTAGCGGCGTTTCCAGCGATTACAACATTACTGTATACCATCAATCCAAAAAGAAATGATAGTTTGTATGACCTGGATCCAAAAATATATTTTGGAAATGGAAGTATTACCGAAAAACTAGAAAAATTTTCGTTTAAAATTAGTCCTAAATCTTTTTTTCAAACCAATACCAAACAGGCCGAAAAACTCTATCAAGTAACGCGTGAATTTGCAGCGTTAGACGGTTCGCAAGTGGTGTATGATTTGTATTGTGGTACCGGAAGTATTGGTATTTTTTTAAGCGAAGGCGCTAAAAAAGTAGTGGGTGTAGAAGTAGTTGCTGATGCCATCGAAGACGCAAAAATTAACGCTGCACTCAACCATTTAAACCACACTGCATTTTTTGCTGGTGACGTTATTGATATTGTAGATGACGCTTTTTTTGCTAGGCATGGTAAGCCAGACGTGGTTATCACAGATCCACCAAGAGCGGGCATGCATGATAAGCTCGTAAAAAAATTATTAGAAATAGCCGCGCCAACTATTGTTTATGTGAGCTGTAATCCTGCTACACAGGCTAGAGATTTAGCGCTCCTTGATGAAAAATATGAGGTTACAAAAATTCAGCCGGTAGACATGTTCCCACATACACTTCATATAGAAAATGTAGTGCAGTTAAAATTAAAATAAAAGTATGACAGAATTTAGACCCAGCCGATTCGAAATATTACCTGCAGTTATTAAAAATCTTTTAATCATTAATGGGATATTTTTTTTGGCACAAATCACATTTCCTGAATCACCCACTGCAAACTTTAGTTTGGAAGATATGTTTGCATTGCATGCTTGGCAAAGTGAATTATTTAAGCCATGGCAGTTGGTGACACACTTATTTATGCACGGCGATTTTTACCATATTTTAGGTAACATGTTTGCCCTTTGGATGTTTGGGTCAGTGTTAGAAAATTTATGGGGCTCTAATCGATTTATTACTTTTTATTTTGTTTGTGGACTCGGTGCAGCACTTATTCATTTGTTATTTTTAAGCTACGAGTTAACACCTCTAATACAAGAGTTTCAGACTAGAGAAAAGCTAGGTTTAATGAACGAGGCCGTTGCTTTCAAGTACAATCAAATCATTAATACCGCTACAGTTGGCGCTAGTGGTGCAGTATTTGGCATATTGGCTGCGTTTGTTTACTTGTTTCCGAACACCTATATTTATTTGTACTTTTTTGTACCCGTTAAAGCAAAGTGGGTAGGTCTTATTTATTTTGGATTTGAAGTGTTTAGTGCGGTGCAAAATGCAGCTGGCGACAATGTTGCAAGATGGGCCCACGTGGGGGGCGCACTTGTAGGACTCATAATTGTTATTACCTGGAACAAAACCAACAAAAAAACGTTTTACTAGTATAAAGCCAATTCATGCCACAACAACGTTTTATGTCAAATAGAAAAATGCTTTTAGGAGAAGACAGCAATGCGCTTGTTTTTTTATTTGCAGTAAACATGATCATTTTTGTGCTGATTAGTTTTCTAAAAACAGTGTATTATCTAACCGATACGCCTTTGGAACTTTTTGAGCGTCAAATTGTGGATTGGTTTAGGATGCCTGGCAGTTTTTTAGCTGTCATGTATAAGCCATGGACTTTTTTGATTCACTTTTTTAGCCAATACCATTTTTGGCAGTTGGTGAGTAGTATGTTATGGCTTTGGAGTTTTGGATATATTTTTCAAGATTTATCCGGCAATAAACATGTTATTCCTGTATACATTTATGCAGGCGCTGCAGGTGCGATAGCATTTTTAACTGTCAATGCGCTGTTGCCTGGCATGGTAAATGTGGCACAACCCGTTATGGGCGCGGGTGCTAGTGTTGTTGGTATTGCTATGGCTACTACAGTACTGGCTCCAAAGTATAAGTTGTTTCCGCTTGTATACGGCGGCATTCCACTTTGGGTATTGACCCTTGTTTTTTTGGTGTTGGATTTTTCAATGGCTCTTGGAACACCTTCAATCCTAGTGTCACATATTGTTGCGGCACTCGTAGGTTATGGATACATGAAACTTTTACAAAATGGCACCAATGTAGGAGATTGGATGGTTCGATTTTACCATTGGGGTAATGGGTTATTTGAACCCGCAGAACTTCGCGTAAAGAAATCCAATACTATAAAAAATTCGTCTACCGAAAATGAATTGAATGCTATTTTAGATAAAATGAATGTCGTAGGATATGATAATTTAACTGAAAAAGAAAAAGCATTTTTGAAATCTGCGAGTCAGGAATAATTTTTTGTTCCCGTCATTAATTCTTATTTTTAATGCATGGCGAAAAGTTTTATCAGGCGGGCAACCAAAACGGTAATTTTAAGTATCAATTTATTGGTTGTTTTTGTTTTCTTATTGGCCTGTATAACGCCTTTCGCACCTACTGGCACTTGGTGGATTTTAGGATTTACAGGTTTAGTGGCACCCTATGCAATCGCCATTTTATTTTTCTTCGCTATCTTTTGGCTTATCGTTAAACCCAAGCTATCACTCATTTCTATTGTGGCGCTTTGTATTGGATGGCAACAAATAGGCGTAATTGCGGCAGTAAAACCGGGCCCTATGTTGTCCGACCGAAAAAGAGAAAATCATATCCGAATTATTGATTGGAATATTCAAAGTTTTAATGGGTTGTCAAAAAAGCCACTCGTTAAAAAGCAAATACGCAAAGATATTGCTGCTAGTATTTTAGATTTAGAACCTGATGTTGTTTGTTTACAAGAATTTAATAATTCGGAATCGGGAGGCGCGCAAACAAATAATATTGCGCTATTTAAAAAGCGGTATAAATATTTTTATTTTTCTAAAGACTATACGAGAAATGCCGGGGCTTATCAATCGGGCTGCATTATTTTCTCTAAGTATCAAATTATTGATGCAGGAAAAATTAAATTTCCGGTAGCAGAAAGTTTAATTTATGTCGATATTTTGAAAGGGGACGATACCATTCGAATATTTAATACCCACCTTCAGTCGTTTAAGTTCAAGCAAAACGACTATTCCGATATTGAAAAAATTAAAGAGACGGACGCTCAAACCATTGATGCTTCTATGAACCTATTTAATAAAATGGGTCAGGCATTTAAAAGAAGAGGTCCGCAAGCAGAGCTGGTTAAAAACGCCCTTGCTAGCACACCTTATCCATCTATCATTTGTGGTGATTTTAATGACGTGCCCAATTCTTATACCTATTTTACCATCCGCAATCAATGGCAGGATGCATTTTTACAAAAGGGTTTTGGAATCGGAAGTAGTTTTACCACACTTGCTCCAACGCTTCGTATCGACTACATTTTGGCTAGCCCCCAGTTTGACATTGTTACTTTTGACATGATTGATGAAGGGCTGAGTGACCATGTTATGCTGGTTTCTGACGTACAATTAAAAAAATAAAATACCTTCGTGGCCTCATGGCATCTTTAAAAGTATACAACTCGTTAACGCGTCAGAAAGAAGTATTTA
>JBEITL010000006.1:0-16498 GCA_040374915.1 Sediminibacterium sp.
AAGAAAAGAATTATTGAAGCACCCAAAGAGAAATTTGAGTTGTTGTCGGTGATACAAAAATAATTACGTGAAGCGGGTAGATATGGAAAAGAGGAATCAACTAGATGCTTTTGAGGAGTTTATACTTGACGAGGTAAACGAGCACAAGATGTACCCATCTGGTCGTGTTTGGGATAATATACGAACCGAAGTACATGGAAACAGATCATGGCCAGCCCTTACTATCATTGCGTTAACAGTGCTTGTTGCACTAACTGTTTCTACTTTTATAGTTACACAAAAATCTGAACCAATTGCGCTTACAAATAATATTTTGAAGCCAAAAAATAGTAGTCACGCACTTGAAAAGCCTTTTACAACGTATCATTCCAGCGCACAAATGATCGCCTCAAAACCGAAGGTAACAGTAGTTGAACAGCGTACATCAAAAATGCCTTTACGCGTATTTGAAGTAGCTCCAACAAAAAAAGTAGCGGATACGAATACCATAAATGATATTGCTACTAATACCACTTTCACAAATGATGATATAGTCACGCAAGAAAATAAAATTGTCGAAGCAGCAGCTACTATTTCAAGCAGTGATAGCACAAATAAAATGAATAATAATTCACTTTTGCCGGCACTAATACATAGCCAGGTTAATCATAGTTTTGAAATTGAAGCTGCTGCAATGACTGTAGCAAAAAAGAAGAAATATAGTGTTCAATTTTATGCGACGCCCTCTGCTAGTTTTAGGGTGCTAAGCGATCAAAAAGTAAAAGAGTTAATTCAACCATCACTCATTGCCATTCCAATCAATTCCCCACTGGTTCAAACACCTACGTTTAACCAAGCGGTTAGACACAGACCTGATATTGGATTAGAACTTGGATTTACACTTAATTATTCGGTTACTAAAAAGTTGCAATTCAAAACCGGACTTCAACTTAATATTAGACAATACCAGATTGACACCTATGAGTCAGGTGCCAATGCTGCTACCCTTGCATTAGTGAATGGCGGCAGGGTTCAAACAGTTTCAGTAATGTCGAGTTATACTAATAATGTTGGTTTTAGATCTGCCAAGCTCAACAATAAAGTATACCAAATTGCCCTGCCAGTTGGACTAGACTATCAGCTCTTTAGATTTAAGAAATTTGGCATTCACACACAAGCAACTATACAGCCCACATACAATATCAATAATAATGTTTACTTGCTATCTACCGATTATGCTAATTATGCTGCCGGTAATGACTACGTGCGCAAGTGGAATATCAATACCAGTGCTGGCATTCAATTTAGCTATCAAAAAGGAAATACCATTTGGCAGTTAGGGCCACAAATCAGATACCAAACGTTGCCAACCTACAACAACCCTTATCCAATTAAAGAAAATCTGATTGATTACGGATTCCGAATAGGTTGGAGCAAACAGTTTAAGTAATTTTACGGAATGAAATCTTTAATTCTAGCATGTTTTGTTTGCGTGATGGCTGCCGCCTGTAGTAATACAAATGAAAAAAAAGAACCAGTAAATGTAGCAGCCGACACCACCAGCTTTTACCCTATCGCATCTTATATTCAAAGTCAATTAAAATATTTTGACAGCATGCACGCGACTTATAGTGTTGTCACAACAGAAGGTACAAAAAAAGATAGTACTACTACGCAGGTGACACAAGTAATGCCAGTCATTCAGTCGTTTATCAACGCAGACATTAGTGATAGTGTTCAAAAAAAGAATTACAAAGAATCGGTATTTAGAGATGCGGGGACAGCTAGTTTCAACATCAATTATACGCCTATCAATACCGGTGTTCCGGTAAGAAATGTTGACATATTAATGGATGAGCAAACCTCAGTCGTTAAAAGAATATTTGTAAGAAAACAATACCTAAATAAAGACACTACATGTACAGAGCAATTGAGCTGGAAAACAAATGAAGGTTTTACCACGTCCATTAGTAAAGAAACGAATAACGGATTTTCACTCAACAAAACAATTACTGTTCGCGTTATACTTCCATAAATGACTCAGGAACAGTACCAACAAATAGCACACAAATTACCCGCAGACCCAGGCATTTATAAGTACTATGATGCAAAAGGGGTACTCATTTATGTAGGTAAGGCAAAATGCCTAAAAAAAAGGATTGCCTCCTATTTTACAAAAAATCAAAATAGTTTTAAGACCATTGAGTTGGTTCAAAAAATTGATCGTATCGAGTTTACCATCGTTGACTCTGAGCAAGATGCATTATTACTAGAGAACTCCCTAATTAAGCAGTACAAACCTCGCTACAATATTTTATTAAAAGACGATAAGGGTTACCCATACTTGGTGATTAAAAAAGAACGCTTCCCAAGGGTTTTTTCTACTTGGAAAAAATACAATGATGGCTCGATATACCTTGGTCCTTTTACTTCTAAGGGAACCATTAGAGAAGTGTTAAGTTTTATCAAACAGTTTATTCCACTGCGCACTTGTAAGCTTAATTTAAGTCAGGAAAATATTGACAAGCAAAAGTTTAAACCTTGCCTAGAATACCATCTAGGGAACTGCTTGGCCCCATGTGTGGCATATCAAACTGAAGAGAGCTACCTGGACAGTTTAGAACAATTGAAACATTTATTGAAAGGAAACATGAGTCAACTCATGAACCACCTAAAAAAAGAAATGCAAGCACATGCCGAGGCATTAGATTTCGAAAAAGCGGCACAACTAAAATACAAAATGGATTTACTACTTACCTACCAAGAAAAATCAGTAGTGGTAGGTAAACACTTTTCAAATTTAGACGTGTTTTCGATACTTAAAGATGGAAAACTCGCTTATGTCAATTACCTGATGGTTCAAAATGGAAGTATCATACAAACCCATACAGTTCCATTAGAGGGCAAATTAGATGAGCCCAAAGACGAACTACTTTGCTTTGCTGTTGAAAGAATAAGAGCCGATTTTAATAGCCTTAGTACCGAAATTATTGTTCCTTACCCCATCGAATATTTTGACAAAAATATTACGATCACTGTTCCAAAACTTGGTGATAAAAAGAAGTTGCTAGATCTCTCAATAAAAAATGTTACCTATTACACCAGAGAACTGCAACTTAAAAAAATATTACAATTAGAGGGCAAGTCTGTATCAGAGAAAAAATTAGTACTGGACGAACTTCAATCTTATTTACACTTACAAGAAACGCCTACCCATATCGAATGTTTTGATAACTCTAATTTTCAGGGTAGTTTTCCAGTATCGGCCATGGTATGTTTTAAAGACGGTGTGCCAAGCAAAAAAGATTACCGTCATTTTAATGTAAAAACAGTTGAAGGCATCAATGATTTCGCTACCATGAAAGAAGTGGTGTATAGAAGATATAAAAGGGTTCAAGAAGCCGGGGAGCCTATGCCACAGCTCATTGTAATTGACGGCGGCAAGGGGCAGCTAAGCGCAGCACTTGAAAGCATAGAAGCCCTAGGACTCACTGGCAGCACCACACTTGTAGGTCTTGCTAAAAATGAAGAAGAACTTTTTTTTGCAAATGACAGTCAGTCATTAAAATTACCCTGGGATAGCGACAGCTTAAAACTATTAAGAGGCATTAGAGATGAAGTGCACCGTTTTGGAATTACTTTTCATAGAAACAAAAGGTCCAAAGGTACTTTTACAACAGCACTGGAAAATATTGAAGGCATTGGGCCAGCCACAAGAGAAATACTGCTTAACCAATTTAAATCGGTAGCAAATATTAAAAAAGAACCTATCCAAAATATTGTTGCACTTATTGGTGCCAAAAAAGCAGCCGCGCTTCAAAAATTTTTTGAGGCCAACCCATAAAAAAAGGGACTTGAAAAGTCCCTTTTTTTATTATTAAGTTTTACAATTAATAAGACCATAAGTCTTGTTCGTAATTGAAAATTCTTTCTTTAATATTTTCGCCTTCTAACAATCTAAATAAAGGATTCTTAAATAATTGACTTAAGGATTTATCATTAGGATTGTTATTGCTAGACTTCACGATATAACTAGAGAAGAAACGACTTTCAAAAAGCTCTTCCCATGTCATACGCCCAGCGTAGTTTTTAGGATTGTATACATTGTACTTATTTAAGCTTTTGCGTAATTCAGGATAGTATACCCAAAATAATGTTTTGGTTGTTGACTTTCCATTAACCACAATTTTTGCTACTGGAGCAATACCAATGATTCTACAAAAAAGTCTACTTGCTTCTTTGTCTACTATCCACTGCTCTTTTAAACGGAATGTATAAATAGAATCAGGATTTGGAGCAAACTTAGTATCTAGAATAATGCTTGTATCATAAACGGTTGGGAAAGTAGCATTTTGCACCAAAATAGTGTCTAGCTTGCCTTTCATCATTTTAGAGATATCCTCATAAGCCAACTGTTTGGTAAAACGGTCATCTCCACCTTCTGCAGAAAATGCAGCAACGTTATCATTTTGAATCGCGTTTAATAAAATAGAAAAAAAGCGCTGATCTCCAGTATTATCTTTACCAGGATATATAAATGATTGATTCATTTTTTCTCTTGCATCAATCTCACGCCAAATAAATTCGGAGTATAACCAATCATCTTCTCTTAGATGCTCGTACTCTAATGGATTTTTTGAACGATCTGTTTTACGATCGGCAAGGGTTTCGTTACGTAAACTTTTTGGAACTACTTCGCCAAAGCCTCCAACAATAGTTGTGTCATACGTTTTACCTGGTTTAGGTGGTGGCACAGAAGAACTGCTCGTACTTGGTGTTACCACTGGCGTAGCAGATGGAGTACCTGCTTTTTTTGTAGTATCAACAACTGTAGCTGTTTTTTTACCTTTTAAACCTCCAAATCCTTGTGCATTTGCGCTAACACTAATAGTGCAAACGGCTAAACCAATAATTAATAATTTTTTCATAGTAACCTACTTTATTGCAATATGAAAGTAATGTTTTGATCTAATTTTCTAGTGCCGCCGCCTGGCTCCAATACTTTAATTTCACCAATGGTAACTGTAGTTCCAGCCTGACATCTCCTAATCAAAGCTTGTGCTGAAGGATCTTTAAATGAAGCGCCAACTACATCTGCAATTTCAGGTTCATCAAAACCTTTACCAGTACAAATAAGCATGTACGAAGCAACTTTATAGGCAACACCTTCAAATACGAAATCTCTTAATTCGGCAATCGCTCCACTTTGCACACGAAACACATTTGCTGCCATAGCACCACCAGCACTTCCACCAACAACTACAATTGGATCTGGCACTCGTTTAACAGGTATTGCAATTCTTTGACTACTTTTCCCGTCATTAGCAACTACATTTACTGTTCCTAATTGAGTGCAAGTAACAATATATTGTCCTGGTCCAACTTTTCTTAAAGAAGCTCCAGCACACTCAATAGAAACACTAACTTTTTCGTCACCACCACCACCACCGGTTACACTCAATGGATTTTCTAAACCTCTATAAAACACGCGTGTTTTATCTGTAGATACCGTTAAGCCTGCAGGAATACCAACTGTATATTTAATTTCCTTTTCTACCACAGCCGTTGTACCATCAGGCTTAGCATAAGAGATTCTAACGCGTTTAACACCAGAACCAGAACCGGCAACACGTGTTTTATATTCAGCAGTACCTTCTGCATTTAACGGAACATTTGCACCGTCAATTGTAATTGAAGGTTGAGCCGCTTTACTAAACGCACCAATACCAGCTGTAATCACAAGCTCTTCACCAGGCATTAAATATTGTGTATTGGTTCCAGCAAAAGCTTGGAACTGATCGTAAATAATTTCTACTTGTCCAATTTGCTTATGACAAAACTCCACCGCTTTTGATTCAGAGTTTCTTACATCATTTTGAAACTTACTCATGATTGTAATAGCCGCAATGGTAGGTGTCATATGAAAATAAGCATAGGCCCAATCACTTTTCCCAGCTTCACTTGATGTAGGCGGGATCGTTAAGTCAAGTGGTAAACCCACTTCGATTTCCTTTTTCATTTCAGGATCGATGCTCAACAACTGCTCTTTGTATGCTTTTAATTTTTCAAAAAGTTCTTTGCCCTTTCCTTTTCCTTCTGGGGCACCTTGAACGAGTAAACGCGTAGCTGCATCTAAATCGTCTTCTTTAAATTCTTCTTTGCCATCAACGGTTTTAAGACCAGACTCTTTTTTAAGCTCGGTTTTAAGTCCCTCAATATAATTATACAAATCGTCAGAAAGTTTCTTTGCTTGCTGTGCTTTTGGTTCCCATAATGCTGCCTTCTCTCTTGTAGTTGGATCTTCTAATTTCGCTTTGAAGGATTTGAAAATTTCAACATTTTTTTGTTCAGCAACACCGCTCGCAATCATCAAACTGCGATCTACTGTTTTAAATGCGTTTAAAATTTCGGCCGAAACATTCAGTGCCAATAGTGCGGTAAGCACTAGGTACATCATGTTAATCATTTTCTGCCGCGGTTCCTTAGGTAGTGACATATTGTACTATTTAGGTAATCTTATTAATAATGAGTTTAAATCTTGTTTGGTTACTATCTACCTTGCATGGCAGTTAACATGTTACCGTATACTTGATTTAATTTACCCAAATTATTAGCAAGGGCACCAATTTGTTCTTTTGCTTTTAATGCATCTTCTGCAGTACCGTTCATTGCTTCAGAAGCCTGCGCTAATTTGCCATAGAACTGGTTGAGTGCTTTAAGATGATTGTTGCTTTCTTGTAATTCAAGTTCATAAATAGTATTTAATGAACCTAAGTTTTTAGCTAAACCTTGAACTTGTTTGTGGTATTCATTGGTGCTATCAGATGCTAAAGAAATACTACCTAAAGATTCAGTTGCTTTAACAGCTGCGTCTTTAATAGAGCCAAGAGCAGCAGCAGCTTCTCCTGTTTTGGCAGAAAAGTCTGAAGTAGACTTTACCACATCACCAATTTGACCGATTTGCTCAACAGTAGTGCCTAATTTTTGAAAGCTAGTACTAAGTTTAGATAAGTTTTCTTGCGTTAAACCTGCGTTCGCAAATAATTCATCAAATCTTTTTGTTACATCAGCAACCACAGAAGTTGGAAGATCAGAAACACCACCACCAGCAGCAGGTGCATGTCCTTCTGGAGGTAAAATAGCATAAATCAAAAAGATAATAGCTTCCGTTGTTAAACCAATTTTAAGTGCCCAGTCGGCCCAAGACAAGTGTAGAATTTTTGCCATTGCACCAAAAATTACGACAGATGCACCGGTACATACAAAAACGTTTACAAGTCTCATTGTTGTTTGAGCTGGTAAGCCAAATATTTTTTCTTGTTGAGCTGACATGTTTTGAATTTTTATGAATTAAAAAAGTTGAGATGAATATTTTGTAATGGAATTATTTTTTTGTTTTTGGCGCTAAATCAATTACGGTTCTAAATCCGATATAAGATTTTGCGGTGTCTTGGTATTCGTAAGCGCGCGCACTCACTTGTAGAGCGTTACCAACGTCTTTCCAGCTTCCGCCTCTTACTACTTTACGTTTCATACGAGGAGGATCATTTTCGTCGGCTTCAATTCTAACATCCGGACTTAAGTCTGACATGAAATTGTATGAACCTTCATAAAAATAAGAAGCCGTCCATTCTGCAACGTTTCCAGACATATTATACAATCCAAAGTCGTTTGGCCAGTAAGCAGTTGCTTTAACCGTGTAAAAACCACCATCTTCAGGATAGTTACCTCTACCAGGCTTAAAGTTTGCAAGCAAACAACCTTTTTTATTTCTTAAATATGGAGAACCCCACGGAAACATAGTACTGGTTCTACCACCTCTTGCAGCGTATTCCCACTCTGCTTCGTTAGGTAGTCTATAATCACCATCAACGGCGATTTTCTTTTTTGCAAAATCTGCATTTTGAATATGTGTTCTCCAATGACAAAAAGCAACCGCTTGTTTCCAAGTAACCCCAACTACTGGATAGTTTCCGTAGGCCGGGTGTGCGTAGTATCTTTTTGCTAAAGGTTCATTGTAAGAATAAGAGAAGTCTCTGATCCACACTAAGGTATCAGGATAAACAGGAACTGCATAACTCACAATCTGATCGCGACCTTTTTGAGTTGAATTGTTCTTATTGATTTTAGCAGCGGCAGGTAAATCAAAATAACGAACCCTGTATATCAAACTATCTGGATCGATTGCTAATTTTCTAGTCAACGGATTTTCATAGGTTAGGCCAGTTAAATTTGCCAACTCCTTATTATCGTACTTGTACAAAGCTGCTTTTTTCCAGTTAACAGCAGTGGTATCTGATGGGTTGTTTAAACCAACTCCAGAAGTAACTTTGTATGCAAGTGAATCACGCACCCAGTTTACAAACTGACGATAGTGGTTGTTTGTAATTTCAGTTGCATCCATCCAAAAACCTGGAATAGACACCATTCTGTTACGATTGCTGTAATTAAAACTAACGTCTTCATCACTTGGGCCCATGTGAAATGTCCCAGGCGGAACGTATACCATGGTCCTAGGTGTTAACATACTTTGCTTCGCTAAAGGAGCAACACCATGCAACTGCCCATCATCAGGGACCCCCTTACCTTTGTTTTTTCCAAAGAAGCAAGAAGTCAAACTCAACGTAAAGAACGCCAAGGTAATTGTAGTTAAATATCCTTTCATCTGATCTATGTGATTTATAACAGTGACAAATATAAGTTTTGAAACAACAGAAACCTGAGTTTTAGCGCTTAAAAACCAATAAATTAATGATCCAGGGTAAAATTCTATTCAGTAGTAATTTTTTTAATGTTTCACTGTGTTGCGATGGGTATTGCCCAAAACCGAACTGCAAAATAGTTGATTCCTAATTACACAATTGCTAAAAAACTGTCAAAATCAGTAATTTGATGTAATTGGCAGGTTTGATTTTCGCACAATTGAAACGTAACCTCTTGATTATCAATTATTTTTTTAGAAATAGCCGAAATACTCGTTAACCGATTTTCTGAAATATTTATGATTAAATTGGGTCGATACAAGGGAAGTGCAGCTTCCAAATAGGGCAAAACGCCCGGACCAACAAGGGTCAATTCCCTCAAACCGACCACTTGGTTCATTAAAAGGGATGCCCAAACCCCAAATGAACCCGGATGTTTGATAATGGCAGGCAAAAGTGATAAACAAGTCCCTTTGCATAAGGACAAATACTCGTCATTACCGTAAGTAACACTTAAGTGAAATAGATTACTAGCCATTACAGCATTACCACTTGGGGTGGCACCATCGTAGACTTCTTTTTTTCTTACGATGACATCTGCTTGGGCATCGTGGGTATAAAAGTAAAAACCAGTGCTAGATTCGATAAAATGCGCATTCACAAATGCTGTGATTGTTCCTGCTTTTTCAAGCCAATGAAAATCACCAGATACGGTTTGTAGTTGAATGAGCGCTTCAATTAAATACGCATAATCATCTAAAAATGCAGGCGTTTTTGCAATTCCATTTTTGTAGGTGTGCAACCAACCATCTCCATCTCCATCTGCGGCTTGGAAACAATCAAACAAATGCGCCATATTTTTTTGCGCACGTATCAAATAATTTTTATTTCCAGTTGCGGCATACGCTTTGCTAAACGCCGTATTCATGAGTGCGTTCCAGCCTAGTAATTGTTTATCATCTGTTTGAGGTCGAACCCGTTTATTTCGCTCCACCATCAAAACAGTCTTACAATTTTGAATGGTACGTAGCAGTGCAGATTCAGTGATATCAAAGCTTTGCGCTACAACCTCCGCTGATTGTGGTGTATGCAAAATATTGGTATGCTCCCAATTTCCATTTTCAGTAACACCGTAATACGCCATAAATAATGGTGCATCATGTTGTAGTAACTGCGTAATTTCTGCAGCAGACCAAGTATAAAATTTTCCTTCTACCCCTTCACTATCCGCATCAAGTGCACTTAAAAAACCACCATCCTCACCCATCAACTCTCTTTCAACAAATTCAAGTGTTTCAGTAATGGCTTTATGGTAAGATTCTTTCTTTGTTACTTGATAAGCTTCTGCTAATGTTGTAACCAAAAGTGCATTATCATATAGCATTTTTTCGAAGTGCGGTGCGAGCCACTGAACGTCGGTACTATATCTAGAAAAACCACCACCCAATTGATCATATATACCGCCTTCAATCATTTTATCCAAACAAACCAAAGCATGATCCAATGAGGCTTGATGTGTAGGATTAAAAAAGTGATACTTTAATAAAAAACGAATCGATGCCGTTTGCGGAAACTTAGGAGCGCCGCCAAAGCCACCCCAAACAGTATCAGCCTGTGTTAACAGCGCAGATACAGCAGCATTTAAATCACTCAAACCAGGTGCAGCAATGGCACCCGTTTTTTGAAATCCAAATCCGTTTGAACTTAATAAATGCTGGGTTAACTTATCTGCTTGCGCGTCAATCTGAGCTCTATTTTCTTTAAACCCTTTAGACACGCCCAGCAATACATCTTTCCAACTAGCTCTATTGTGCATGGGCTCAGGCGGAAAATAAGTGCCTCCATAAAAAGGCCTTTTATCCGGTGTTAAAAAAACATTGAGCGGCCAACCTCCACTACCTGTCATGGCCTGAACGGCATCCATATAAATATGATCTAGATCTGGTCTTTCTTCTCTATCAATTTTAATATTTACAAAGTGGTCATTCATGATTTTGGCAGTGGCCAAATCTTCAAAACTTTCACGCTCCATTACGTGACACCAATGACATGCCGCATATCCAATACTGACTAAAATAGGTTTGTCTAAATCTTTGGCGAGTTGTAAAGCAGCTTCGCCCCAGGGATGCCACTCCACCGGATTGTAGGCATGTTGAAGCAGGTAAGGACTGGTTTCCTCAATTAATAAATTGGGTGTAGAATGATTCGTTTGCAAAAAGATTATTTTTTTGCCACAAGCGATTGCAAATAGTGGTCCAAAGCGGCTACTAAACTTGGTCTTTGAGGAGCTGGCGCTTTAATGTCTAAGCGTAGTTTAGCATCTTCCACTGCTTTAGAAGTATTACTACCAAAAGCGCCGATGACAACTTTGTTTTGCTTGAACTCAGGAAAATTATCAAATAAACTTTTTACACCGCTAGGGGTAAAAAAGCAAATGATTTCAAACCCTTTTTTGGCAAACAATGGTGTAATATCATTGCTAATGCTACGGTACATGAATGCTAAATCAAAACTGCACTTGTGCAGTTTAAGCCAACCACATATATCATTGTCTTGCTGATTTTCGCTACATACATAAAGAAATTTTTCGTTCTCTTTGTGTTTATTGATAACGTCAAGCATACTTTTACTAGATCCGTCTGCACCATAAAATACCTTGCGTTTGCGGTATAAAATAAATTTTTGAAGATACAATGCAACGGCCTCCGTGATACAAAAATATTTTGTGTCTTGACTGATAGAAACCTTCATTTCCTCTGCAGTGCGAAAGAAATGGTCAATGGCATTTCTGCTGGTAAAAATAACCCCAGTGTATGCTGCAATATCAATTTTTTGTTTTCTAAATTCTTTAGCAGGAATACCATCCAGTTTTATGAAGGGATGGAACACCAGTTCAACCTGGTACTTGCGCTCTAAATCGTAATAAGGAGACTTATCACTTTCCGGCTTTGGCTGAGAAATTAAAATTCGCTTTGGAGCAACCGCTTTAACAGCTGTACCAGTTTTTGATCCGATTTTTGCCATGCTACTTATCTAGGGTTGTGCAAAGTTAAAAAGTTCCGCTAATAAAATCCATCATCAGTTTGTATAAAACTAACATTGGAAGTACTTCGCAGGTGCAAAGGTACAAGAAAAAATGGAAGGCGCTCACCTTCAAAGAAGCCCGAACGATGGAGAAGGATACAAGGTACCTGTATACAAATAGGATACTGATTACGATTATGGCACTATTGTAGGCGAAATCTTGAACAGATAGAGGCGAAAAAGCCAATAACAAGATAACTGGTATTAAAAACACCCCCATTACTTTATTGGTCAGAAAAACAATAAAGCTATAGTTGCCAATGGCTTCTGTTTGCGAAAACAGCCAACCAGAAAACCATAAAAATAAAAACTTGAACAAATAGAGCCCAGCAAAGATGGCAGCACTATATGCAATGCAAGCATACAATGATACATCTACCCATGCATTTTTAACCGCAATGAGCGATACAAAAATAGAGGCGTTTAGAATAAACAAAATATTACTAAACAGTGAAGCCAAATTATTTTGTTGGAGTTGTTCTCTAGTTTGTTTTTGCCTGACAGGACTTTGGAAAATGAGTTGAAAAACATTAGAAAAGTACTTTGGAAAAGTTACTTTAATAAATGCCAAATAGAAAAGCATACCAATAATTAAATAGAATCTTCCGTCATAATTAGGAGCTATACGAAGTTCATTGATTCGAAAAGAAGGCTTTGTTTGCATGGGCAAGTATGGATGCGTCATTAGCTTTTTAAACGACGCGGTATCCCTAATTTGCTTTTTTTTCTGAACGATGAATAGCGAATCTGATATTCTTTTGTTACTGACTTTAGAAACCGAATCTGCAGAAGCTTTTTTGGAAGCGGTATCAATAATTGCAGTGCTGTCCGGTTTTTGCATCGCCATCAAGCTAGACCCCTTGAAAAGGGAAGCAGTCAAAAAAACGATGATGAATAACAAATAACGGACTTGCATGGTTGCAAAAATAAGGAGCTTCGTCTAACATCAACCGCATAGTAGCAACTATTTGGTAGATTTGCAATATAAACATTTACATGGCAGGCATTTACATTCATATTCCTTTCTGCAAACAGGCATGCCACTATTGTAATTTTCATTTTAGTGCTTCTACCAAATTATTAGACCCCATGGTAAAAGCAATTTGTAAAGAAATAGAACTACAACAAAGTTTTTTTGAAGAACCAAACCTAACTATAGATACTATATATTTTGGTGGTGGCACGCCTTCTCTATTGCCCACTCAAGATACCGAGCAAATACTTGCTGCCATTAAAAAGCACTTTACCCTTTCTCCAACAGTAGAAATTACACTTGAAGCAAATCCAGATGATATTTCACGGGAAAAACTAACCTCCTTTTCATCCATCGGCATCAATAGACTAAGTATGGGTGTGCAATCATTTGTAGACGAAGACCTTATTTGGATGAACCGGGCGCACAGATCTAAAGCGGCTATTGAGGCGATTGAACTAGCAAAAGAAGTGGGGATATCAAATATTTCGATTGATCTCATTTATGGTATCCCTACACTTACCGCTGAAAACTGGATACAAAACATTGAAAAAGCCGTGGAACTAGAAGTGCCACATTTGTCTTGTTATGCATTAACGGTAGAGCCTAAAACACCGCTCAATGCGCTTATATTAAAAGGTGAAAAAGAAGATATTGATACAGCAAAGCAAGCTATCCATTTTGAACTACTAACAAAACATGCTGCGCAGGCTGGATATGAACATTACGAACTTTCTAACCTTGCATTACCGGGTTACAGAAGTAAGCACAATACCAGTTATTGGCAACAAAAAAAATACTTAGGTATTGGACCATCTGCACATTCATTTAGTGGCAATACGCGTCAGTGGAATATTGCTAATAATGCACTTTACATCAGTAGCCTCGAAAAAGACATAGTGCCCTTTGAATCAGAAATTTTATCAGCGGCCACAAAGTACAATGAATATATGATGACATCACTTAGAACCATGGAAGGATGTTCATATGCATATGTACAAGAAAGATTTGGAGACAACGCAGTTAACAGAACAAAAAAAATAGCAGCAGTCTATATTCAAAAAGGTCAATTGATAGAACAAGGCGCCTATTTACAAGCAACGCCGCAAGGAAAGTTTTTTTTAGATGGAATTGCTGCCGATTTTTTTGAAATATAGCAGCATGATTAGCATAAAATTTTCTCAATCTCTGCAAAACCAGTTGATGCATGCACATGCTTCCATAAAATCTGATAGATTGCTGTAGCAATAGGCATTTCGGCGCCGTACGCCTGATTGATTTCGAAAATACATTTGCTAGCATTGTAACCCTCGGCGACCATATTCAATTCAAGTTGCGCTACTTTAACAGAATATCCTTTACCAATCATGTTACCAAAGGTTCTGTTTCTGGAATACAAAGAATAGCAAGTAACAAGTAGGTCACCTAAATACACTGAAGCATTATAGTTAGGGGGCGTTGTCGTAATATTTGCACCTTCACAATGATCACATTTTTGTAAAAAACTAGCCATTTCATTGGCGCAATTGGCAATATAAACGCTTAAAAAATTATCGCCATAATCAAGTCCATGCGCAATACCAGCACCCAATGCGTAAATGTTTTTTAACACAGATGCAAATTGTGAACCATAGATATCGGTATTCACCACCGTATTGATATAATCACAATTAAAATGTGCTGCTATCTCCTGCGCTCCTTCTGTGGTTGTTCCAGAAAAAGTTAAATAAGAGAGTTTTTCGGCGGCCACTTCTTCTGCGTGACACGGACCCAATAGCGTAAAATAATGATCTAAAGGAAAATTAAATGCAGTTTGTAAGTACTGATTGAGTAATACATTATGGTCGGGCAAAATACCCTTAACGGCTGAAACAATTTTTTTACCCTGTAGCAAATGGGGGTCCATTCCATCAAAAATTGAAGCTACATACGCAGATGGGACTGCCACCACAATTACATCCACTGCGGCAACAAGTGCCTGCACGTTATCCGTTAACTGAAGTTGTGCCTGATTAAAATAAGCGGCGCTTAAATAATGGGGATTGTGTTTGCGTTTTTGAATATACTGGATGGTATCAGCATTTCTTACCCACCAGTGAATAGCATTGCCATTATCCGTTAAGATTTTAGCAAGGGCTGTTGCCCAACTTCCACTTCCGATAATTCCAAAACGCATATCTAATTTGGTTGTTGATCAACCACAAACATACGAAACGATTATTTATTGAATGTACTAGTCTTTTTTCTTGTCTTCAAAGAGTTTATCCTTGCTTACTACTTTTACAAGACTACTGTCCTTAATGAGCTTACTTACTATATTGTAAGGGCCTGTAATAACCTGATCACCTGCAGCAATACCACTTATAATTTCGATATAATTGAGGTCTTGGATATCCGTTTTTACTTTTACTTTTTTTACGTGGTTGTCTTTTTGGAGCACAAATACAACTTCTTCGGTATCATCTGTTTCTAAAGATTTTTTATCTGAAGCTGGTGCAGTTTCTTCTTTTT
Source organism: Sediminibacterium sp. (assembly GCA_040374915.1). Lineage (GTDB taxonomy): Bacteria > Bacteroidota > Bacteroidia > Chitinophagales > Chitinophagaceae > Sediminibacterium. The sequence goes on from JBEITL010000006.1 coordinate 15,250, forward strand.
TATCATCTTTACCAGCACTTGCACCTGCTTTACCTTCCGACTTATCTCTTGTTGTCACTGCATTCAATGGAACCGATAAAACGTTGACTTTGGTTTTAGTTTGTATGTCTGCACTTGCACTCATGCCTGGTCTAAAAGGAAAACTATTGCCGGCCACCAACAAATCTTGGTAGCTACTTGCTAATAAACGTATATGCACTTTATAGTTGGTTACTTCCGAACTTCCACCAGCAGCAGAAGCGGCAGTAATTGGATTAGCGATTTTGTATACAAGTCCTTTAAATTTTCTGTTGGTATATGCATCTACTTCTACAATAGCTGTATCTCCTATTTTCACTTTCGGAATATCATTTTCACCAACGTCTACTCTAATTTCGATGCTTCGCATATCCGCAACACGCATCATTTCGGTACCTGCCATTTGTGCCGTACCCACAACGCGCTCACCTTTTTTTACAGCAAGCAAACTAATAATACCATTCATCGGTGCTACTAGCGTTGTTCTTGATAAATCCTTATTGGCTCGGGCTAGTTGTGCTTCTGCGCCACTAATAGCGGCCTGCGTTCCCTTTAGGCCTTCTCTAGCACCATTAAAATTTGCTTCAGCAGATCGATATGCCTGCTGCGCTTGTTCAAATTCTTGACGAGAGGTTACTTTATCATTGTACAATCTAAGTTGACGCTCATATACCTGCTTAGCATTTTCAAGTGTTGCTTGCAAACCAACAATACTTGCAGATGAATTAGCAAGTTGCGCTCTTGCCTGGTTTACACCCGCAGCTACCTGATCACGCTGTGTAGAATAAATGTCTGCATAAATTCTTGCTAATACTTGACCTTTGGTTACGCTATCGCCTTCGTTTACGTTTAACTCAACAATCTCTCCACTGATATCCGGACTCACTTTTACTTCAATTTCTGGATACACTTTACCACTTGCGTTGACAGTTTCAATGATGGTGCGCATCTCTGCTTTTTCTGCAGAAACGGTAAGTCCATCTTCTTTTCCAATAACGCCGGTTTTTTTAAGCGTTACAAACAAAACAATTAAAACAACAAGTGATACGATCGTCCAAAGTAATTTTTTATTCATGGTATTCTATTTCAAACTTTTTAAAAATATGATTGTGGTGCATTAAAGTGTGATGCCCTGTCCTTTATAGAACTCAAGCACTTTCATCTTAAAAATATAGTCGTATTGATTGCTTAGTTGTTGCACTTTAGCACGCAATAAATTATTTTGATTGGT
>JBEITL010000202.1:0-3138 GCA_040374915.1 Sediminibacterium sp.
TGTTTTGGAACTTCTACGTTTGTCATTTCAAATACCTTTTCACCATTTGGGTTTTTGATTACGCTATCACGGTAGTCGTACTCAAATTGATCAAAAGGAGATACACCATCTTTGGTGAATCGGCGGCTAAACTGTAAGCCTTTTTTTGTGCGAGCGTTGGCCATACTGGGTGTCGATTTAAACGAATTATTTAATGGGGTCCCGAATTCATAACAAATTGTTAAGCGGTCGACGAAAATATCTTTACCTAGGCAGAAAACAACACCCTAAATATTAACAGGTTGTGGATAAGGAATTTGAACATTTTGAGAGTTCAAATCAGGATTGATTTTGACCCATTTTCCCCCAAATGTTAGCAACAAAAAAAATAATATTTGGGCTGTATTGAGGTTTTTCCCTTAATAAAATAGGCAGTTTAAGCCAAATTTTACATGACTCATTGAAAATGAAGCAGTAACGGATAGTGATAAACGTAAAAACCGCAAACAAATGGCAGATAATTGCATTTAACAAAAACTTTTCTGCATTTTTGCAGGACTACTATTGTACCCTTACATGAACCAGAACGTTTATTTACAAATACTCGAATCAAAAAAAGCAGGTCGCCCGCTTTTTACGGTCTTAATTGACCCTGATAAGGTAGATGCTAAAAGCCTAGAACACCTGATAGGACTGGGTTTGGAAGCAAAAGTAGATTGTTTTTTTGTAGGTGGAAGTCTGGTTATTTCCAATCACTTAGACGCGTGCATTCAGCAAATAAAAGCAGCTTGTAATATCCCTGTTATCTTGTTTCCAGGATCGCCATCGCAGGTGTCCAAATACGCCGATGCCTTACTGTACTTGTCTTTGATATCAGGGCGCAACCCAGAACTACTCATTGGACAGCACGTGATTAGTGCCCCTTTTGTTAAAAAATCAGGCCTCGAAATCATGCCAACTGGTTATATGGTGATTGATGGCGGCGCGCCTACCACCGTTTCCTATATTTCCAATGCGGCGCCTATTCCTTCCAATAAAAATGAAATTGCGATGTGCACTGCTATGGCAGGTGAAATGCTGGGCATGAAGCTCATATACATGGATGCAGGCAGTGGTGCGCAAACGCCGATTACGGAGGCTATGATTAGCGCTGTAGCTAGTTCTATAAGCATTCCACTGATTGTGGGTGGTGGCATTACGGATCCTGAAAAAGCATACCTCAACTGCAAAGCTGGCGCCAATATGATTGTTATTGGTAATGCCATTGAAAAAGACCCTAGCCTCATTAAAGAAATGAGCGCTGCTATACACGCATCGGGCAAAATAACAGCGGGATAAACACACTATTTTTTCGTATTTGCCGCAAATATTTACGAATTGTTAATGTTGCGGGAAATACAGGCTCATGTTGTAACTTAACAACATATGTTGCGGTTATGAATGATCTATTCAAGATCTATTTGATAACATAAATCCAGCCCCCTATGCGAATCAACAACATGTTACCAGTTACCCTTTTTGCAGCAAGTCTATTTGTAGGAAGTAGCATTAGCGCGCAAACAATTTCAAGTACAAGTAAATTCAAACCAAAGCCTAGCTACGCAGCACACTTATCTGTGGGACAAGTACTTTTTGGCACAGGTGATGTGAGAGGATACGGACTTTTAGTAGCTGTAGAAAAATCTGTTTTTAAAAAATCCGTGCGCCCCTTTCCAGCCTTCCAAGTTGGATTTGGACTCAATTTTGAAACAGGCATTAGAAAGCCTGTAAATATTTTATACCCCAGTGGTGTTTTTGAAGAATCTAGTTATGGTCAAGCCAGCAAAACTTCTGGCTGGGCTACCTTTAAATACCATCCTTTCAAACATTCGATGGATGGATTTAGTGTGACAGTTGGTCCAACATTGGGGATTACACAAACTACTTCCGAAAAAAGCGTAGGTTTTAGTTATGATCCATTTTTAGGCGTCATTCGAAAATCCGTACTCGCAACAGAAAATCATTTTGGCATGGGTTACCGCATTGCAGTGCAACAACAATTTGTAATCAAAGATCATTTTACAATTGGTTTTCGTGCCGATTTTTCAAACGATGTACACGGCGATATCAATACTTTTTTAGGCGGTGGTATTGGTTATAAATTTTGATTGGTAGCAGTTGTATGAGAAATTTTTTAAAAAAAATTTTAGCTAAAAATACCGGCCCGTTGGGCCGGTATTTTTTTTACCCCATAAAAAAAATTTGCCTCGATAAAAAAAAGGGCATCTGCGGAAAATATCAGAACTAATGCGCAATCATAATTTATTTGAGGCAAGATTAAATTTCTGCGGTTTCACGTAACATATACAGGTGTTGAATAGAATAGGTTGCACATGATAGCTATCCAACCACATTCTATTCATCTTAAATTAAGCACCATGTTAATGAACGTAAAAAAAGGCTTGCTTGCACTAACGCTTCTTGCAGCATTTGTAAGTTGTAAAAAAAATGCTATCGATTACCAAAAGGGAGGTATCGATGAAAGTAAAGTATACCAAAAACCAATTACTTATGATCAAATCGAACTTGTAAGCAACCTCGAAAAAATCACATTCATATTAGAGGACCTCTACAAAGAAAAAAAGAACCTGAAACTGGTTAATGCGGCCATTTATTCGAGAGCCTACACCGACGAATCGGTTTTATTAAAAGACCTCATCCAACCAGGTGTAAGCATACTTCCGGCAAACAAAAAATTTGTGGCGCTTTGTAACAAATGGAATGTAAACCTGCAAGCCTTTTCCGACAATTTTTGGGTAGCAGCAAAAGAAAAAAACGACACAAAACTGCTTGCTTTTTTAGGTAAAATGCAATCCAACGATTTACCGAGCGGATTACTTGCCAGTCAAATACACAATTATGGTGATGTAAATTATAGTAATGAGGTGAGCATCTATTTTCCGTACAGTTCCGAATATGATTATTCGGCAGGCGGTGACAGCTATGGTCCAGTGGCAAGCCTTGTAGCAGCCAGTGCCGAAGCCGATGAGGCCCTTGGTTTTCAGCCTTTTTATAGTGGTGGTTCACTTATAGAATACCGCCCCGTTGTAGTCAATGACGATTATGTTTTTAACCATCCTACGCACATTGTAGGCATTAATGGTATCGAACCCTATCAAA
>JBEITL010000126.1:0-4856 GCA_040374915.1 Sediminibacterium sp.
AACAGAAATTAGCAGTCAGGAGAAGCTAAAAAAGGAAACTAACCCCATAGTTGAACCTATAAATATTGTGGCGGAGATTCAATTACCCCAAGATGATCCGTTTTTTGAATTGGTAGACAAAATAAACGCCTACCTAAAAAAGGAAGAGCCATACTTAAATCCAGAGTTTACCATCAACGAGCTTGCAGCATTTTTAAAAGTACCTGTTCACCATGTATCGTATTGCTTAAATACATTAATGAACGTTAAGTTTACATCGCTGCGTACACAACTTCGCATACAATACGCCGCCAAATTATTGGATTCAGGGCAGGCAGATGAACTTTCGATGGATGGAATAGGTAAAAAGTCGGGGTTTTCGACGAGATCCAACTTTTACAATGCCTTTAAAACCGAAACAGGTATGACACCTTCGGAGTACCTAGAGCGTAAAAACGAACTAAATTAATAGGAAATAACCTATCCTGTTATTAACTTTTGTACCTCGCTTATCTGATCCTTAGCAATAAAATATTCGAAATACCGCTTATCTGTTTCGCTTCTAACACTCGAAATTAACTGAATATCTCGGCTACTGGCATATTTGAACTTGTCATTGATGCCGTTAATTACATCACTTCTCACCTTTTTTTGCATGCCTACGTTTTTGTCTTTAATACCTAAAACGTAGTTTATATCAGAAATAGTGGCAGTGGCGCCTACAAAAGACTTTTCAATAAACAAATCAATCAGCGAAACCTCGGTTTGATTAAAGGAAACATCCAATTTTTTAACCCCAACAGTAAAAATATCGGCGGCTCTTTTTTGATTTTTTTTGGATGGAACTTTAAAAAAGTACCAAAGCGATGCTAAAAATAAGAATAAACATAGCCAAAGTGGCCAAATAGAAGCTTGACCAAATTGTACACCCCATAAAGATGCTGGCTCCTTCACAAATTTTGATTCGTCAATAACGAGCGTATCTAAAGCCCCTGTTGCAGGAAAATAACTGTACAAAATCCCATCTTTATAGTATTGTATGCTTGAATTATCGAGTCTATTAATACTTTGCGCCAGTGTTCGATTGGTATTTATAGATACTGAATTGTTTAAATAATTAAACCAATACACATCTTCGCCATCAGAAACAAAATATCCCGACTGGTTGTATACTTTTGTTTTGGCGTTTTTAATGATATTTAAATAATTAGCTTTTAATTTTCCTATTTCGAGCCAATCCCAGGTTTTACAATCCAAATACATCACACCGTCAATGATAGTTCCAGCAGCACTCTGAAATCCTTTAAGTCCAGAATTAATTACCTGCTGATAGGGTATATACAGCGCATTTTTGGAAACATCAAACCAGCCACTGCCTGGAAATATGGGATTATACACTTCTATATTTGTTGGAAACACATCCCATTCGCCGTCTTTAAAATTAAAGCCCCGAAGGGTGCCATTGGTTTTCCAAAAGCCATAACCACCCTGATTGTAAATGGTTTCTCCAACTGAAAAATAAAAGGCGCCTAAATTATAATTGATATTCTCATTGTCATCAATACGCTTAAAATAAAGCAATGAGTCTGTTTCGGCTACTTGCTGATAAATACGCCCAGCTCCAGAAATTGCTATAAAAAAGTTATTGGGCGTTTTTATGGCTACCTGTTCCCTAATGCCAATTACCGGATGGTTGAATTGAATAAATGATTGCGAAGGGCCGCGCAACACAAGTGGCAACTTAGATGTTTTGATTATCTTACTTAAAAAGTGGCTGTTTTTAACGGTTATTAGCCCAGTTGTGTCCAAAGGTGCACCAGCAGAATCTGTGGCAACATACGTTACTCCTTGAGAAAATGAAAAAATAATGCTTGAAAAACAAAAAAAAGCAATGAATAAGAATTTTCTCATAAGTATTTGATTTTCAATGCATAAATAGGACATGTAACCTATTTTTTACATTTGAATACATCACAAATATAGGAAATTACCTATTAGCTAACCAGTTATTTCACCTAGTTTATTAAAATAGAAATAAGAGAATTACATCTTCGCATTCAAGAATACCGTTAATATGTTTATACACACCGGGGGGATGTTGTATAGATATAGAGACGGTATTTTTGTTTAATCCCTATTTTGACGGTTGCGTCTAATAATAATGATGATGATGGCAATGATGCCAAAAATGATTGGAAATGTCATATATCAAAGTTAAGGGTAATTGAATCATTATTCACCATAGAGTCCTTTTTCGCAGGCATATGTAACTAGGCCCGCCATAGACTTAACGCCCATTTTTTGCATTACCCTGGTGCGGTGACCTTCAACTGTGCGCTGGCTCAAATACAGCGTTGAGGCAATTTCTTTACTAATAAAGCCCTTGCAAATGAGGGTAATAATATCTTTTTCCCTTTCAGAAAACACCACCAAATGGGCTTTGCTTCCGGATTGAAACTTATCTATAAGGTCTTTAACCTGCTTATTGCTTTCGGTACAAAAGTATGATCGGTTATTGAACACCGACTCCACGGCCTGCTCAATATCGGCTTTGTCGGCGTTTTTCATCAGATAACCAATAGCGCCTGCATCTAGCATTTCCATAATATGGCTTTCTTGACCAAAAACAGATAGTGCAATTACTTTGGCACCCGGATGTCTTTTGCAAAGTTCTTTGGTAGCCATAACGCCATCCATAACAGGCATCGAAATGTCAACCAAATAAACATCGGGGGTATAGCGGGCAGCCACAGCGAGTAAATCCAATCCGTTTTCGGCCTCTCCAACAAGTTCTATTCCATCAATGCTAGCCAATAGCATTTTTAGGCCACGTCTAAAAATGATGTGATCATCTGCAATAAGCACTTTAATTTTTTGAGTTAGCATAGGAGTAGGTTTTGGTTATATAAAAATTAACATATGCAATATGACTGCAATAAATATTGAAAGCGTAGAGAAAAACACTGAATTATTTCTGCGTGAAACACGTAGATTAACTTATCAACGATTGAAGGGAAGATGCGATCTAGGGATTATCTTGCGCCTATGCAACAGTATTTAGCGGGATTAAATGAACCACAAAAAGAAGCGGTATTACACGTGAATGGGCCACTTATGATTGTGGCAGGAGCAGGCAGTGGAAAAACAAAAGTTTTAACAACCCGCATTGCGCACCTAATGTCGGTGGGTGTAGATGCCTTTAATATTTTAGCGCTCACATTTACCAATAAAGCGGCGGCCGAAATGAAGGAAAGAATTGAGCGCACGCTGGGTAATACCGATGCAAGAAATTTATACATTGGTACCTTTCATAGTGTGTTTGCGCGCATTCTGCGCGCCGAAGCGCACCGCATTGGATATCCCAATCATTTTACTATTTATGATACCGATGATAGCAGATCTGTTATCAAAACGGTTGTCAACGAATTAAACTTAGACGATAAACATTACAAAGCAAACATTGTAGGTAGCCGAATTTCAAGTGCCAAAAATGCACTGTTATCACCTGCCGAATACGCCACTGATTATTACATTCAGCAAGAAGACATGCGCGCTAACAGGCCCGCCATTGCTCAAATCTATGCTGCTTATGCCAGTAGATGTTTTAAAAATGGAGCGATGGATTTTGATGATTTATTACTCAAAATGCATGAGCTCTTAAAAAACTTTCCGGAAGTATTGCACAAGTACCAACACAAGTTTAAATACATTCTTATTGATGAGTACCAAGATACCAATCCGGTACAATACCAAATAACTAAACTACTTGCAGCAGTGCATGAAAATATTTGCGTGGTAGGTGATGATGCACAAAGTATTTATAGTTTTAGAGGGGCTACCATCGAAAATATTTTACAATTTAAAAAAGACTATGACGATGTTAAAGTAGTCAAGCTGGAACAAAATTATAGAAGTAGTCAAAATATTATTCATGTAGCCAACGAAGTCATTAAAAACAACGAAGGCCAAATTCAAAAAAATCTTTGGACCGAAAATAAAGAAGGAGAAAAAATTAGTTTGGTGCGTACCATGACTGATAATGATGAAGGACGTTTTGTAGCAGATACAATTCAAGAACAAAGACTACGCAATCATTTTAACAACAAAGATTTTGCCATCCTATACCGCACCAATGCGCAGAGCCGTTCGTTTGAAGAAAGCCTTAGACGAATGGGTATTCCCTACCGCATTTATGGTGGCGTGAGTTTCTATCAACGCAAAGAAGTCAAAGATTTTATTGCGTATTTGAGGGTGGTGGTTAATATCAAAGATGAAGAGGCACTTAAAAGAATTATCAACTACCCAGTAAGAGGTATTGGTAAAACTACCCTAGAAAAATGTGCCATTGCGGCGAACGAAAATAATATTACACTTTTTGAAGTGATTATTAGAGCCGGTGAATTTGGTTTTAAAGCGGGTACGCTAGAAGCGCTTCAAAACTTTGTTACCATGATCCGGTATTTTCAAACCATGCTGCAGCAAAACAACGCGTATGATGTGGCCGTGCAAGTGGGTAAACATACCAATCTAGTAAAAGAACTCTTCAACGATAAAACCACCGAAGGCCTCGCTCGTTACGAGAATATTCAGGAATTACTCAACTCAATAAAAGAGTGGATCGAGTCGCCAAGTAACGAAGACGGTGAACTCGGCGATAAAACACTAGGTAGTTACCTTCAACAAATTACCTTACTCACAGACGCCGATGATGACAAAGAAAATAGCGATGTTGTAAAACTCATGACCATACATGCTTCTAAAGGATTAGAGTTTGAATGCGTATTTGTAGGCGGTGTAGAAGAAACACTATTTCCAAGTAGCATGTCTATGAATACCAGAGAAGAATTAGAGGAGGAACGCAGGTTATTTTACGTGGC
>JBEITL010000072.1:0-6617 GCA_040374915.1 Sediminibacterium sp.
CACGCCGATCTTGGGCATTTGGCTTTTAATATGTTTTCATTTTACATGTTTGGTGATTTTGTAGAAAAATATTTTATTGTTTTATTCAATGAAAATGGCAAAGCCCTCTATTTGGCCATGTACCTAACTGCGCTTGTTGTTTGCTTAATACCAACGTATATTATGCATCGCAATAATAATAATTATAGAAGTCTTGGTGCTTCAGGAGCAGTGTCTGCCGTTGTATTTGCTGGCGTGTTTTTAGACCCTACCATTAAAATTGGACTTTTTATTATTCCGCCAATTATACCTGGTTTTATTTTTGGCCCTTTGTATTTACTGCTAACTATTTATATGTCTAAAAGAGGTGGTGACAATATCAACCACTCAGCACACTTTTGGGGCTCTGTATGGGGTATCGGATTTTTAATTATCGCATGCAAAATATTTCCAGGCTTTGATCCTATTCAAAATTTTGTAAGCCAGGTTTCTGCGTATTTGCATTTATAATGTAGCAGGTGAAAATGTAAGTTTAACAGCTCCACTAGAAGCAGGCGTTAATTTAAACCTGTTGTCGATACGGTAACCTATCACCCATGCAATTCGGTTATCTGACACCAGCACCCACACTTTTTCTTTGGCAGTTTTAGAAAGCTTGAGATCAATAAAAAATTTACTAAGCTTCTTTTTCTTTTGCATACCTAACGGATAAAAATAATCACCAGTTGCTGCGGGTCTTAAAATAAGTGGAAATTGAAGTGCAGCAGCATCCAACATACAGGTATTGCTATGAGAAGCATCGGGCACCAGAGTCGCAGAAGTTTGCAACCCTAGTACTCCACCCGGAAAATGAACAGACGTATCATTTTGCTCCACCACTACCACACTGGTGTTGGTTGCCGTCTCTAATGGCGCCAAAATCATCCAGTTTCTATTTTTAATTAAGCGGTGTGTAGGCGAAATTAATACCGCGCCATTGTGTGCATATAAAAGTTTTATCGCTTCAGGTATTTGAGCCGCCGTAAATCCATAGGGATATAGTAGTTCAAATGAAACGGTATCGAGTGGCTTTGCTTTTTGCCACATCAAAACAGGTATATGAATTTCGTTACCCTGTATAAATTGAAGTTTACTTACAATCTTTTGCATGGCTACTTTATACACTTCCGATACCTCGCGCAAATGCTTAATGGTGTGTAAAATATTTTGTTCCGACTTCGGATATACTTCTTGCACAGCAGGTAATACCTGATGTCTAAAAAAATTGCGCGCATATTTGTCACTCGCATTAGAACTATCTTCTACAAATGCAATACCCGCCTCAGTTGCGTAATCAATTATTTCTTGCTTATGAAAAACAAGTAGTGGGCGAAGCAAGCGCTCTTTTACTTTATAGGGCTCAATGCCCGTTAAACCGGCAATACCCGTACCTCTGCAAAAATGCATAAACACGGTTTCAATATTATCATTGGCATGATGTGCTGTAATTACAATGGTATTGAAAGTAGCAAACCAATCATAACGCAAATTTCGAGCAGCTTCCTGTATAGATATTTTATGCGCAGTAGCATACCCTTCTGTATCAAAATGCTTACAAGAAAAAGGGACATCTAATATTACAGCTAGGTTTTTTACAAAAGCTTCATCCCTATCACTCTCCGCTCCTCTTAATTTAAAATTACAATGTGCTAATTCAAAATTGACTCCAGCACCTTTTAATAAATGCGCAAGCACTACACTATCAGCACCGCCACTAACAGCAAGCACAAAATGGCCATCCTTACTAAATTGAGGAAAGGTTTGAGCCCAGTGTTTATTAAACCTAGCTTGCAAGTGCATATACTATGCTCCTTTTTTTACTTCTTTAGCCCAAGTATCTTTTAATCCTACGGTTCTATTAAAAACCAGTTTTGTTGGGGTGCTATCTTTATCGGCACAAAAATATCCTTTTCGTAAAAATTGAAATCCAACGCCCATACTATCTTTTAACAAAGCCGGCTCTGCGTATGCATGCGGCACGACTGTTAAAGATTCTTTATTGATATAATCTTTAAAATCACCTTCGGCGCCCGCTACATCTTCTACATTAAATAAGCGGTCGTATAAACGAACTTCCGCTGGAATAGCATGTGCTGCACTTACCCAGTGTAGTGTTCCTTTTACGTTGATACCAGATGTATCTGATCCACTCTTGCTCTCCGGAATATACGAACAATGAAGTTCTGCTACATTGCCATTTGCATCTTTTACAAAATCGTCACACTTAATAATGTATGCACTTTTTAAACGCACCATTTGACCAGGCGCTAGTCTAAAATATTTTTTAGACGGCTCTTCCATAAAGTCGTCACGCTCTACAAAAATTTCTTTGCTAAAAGGAACTTCTCTTTTACCGCCATTAGGATCTTCCGGATTGTTTTCTGAATGGAGTATTTCACCCTCTCCGGTATAGTTGGTAATGATCACTTTTAAAGGATCAAAAACCACCATGCGGCGCACGGCTGTTTTATTTAAATCTTCACGTACACAAAATTCAAGTAAACTAATATCAATTAAGTTATCACGTTTTGCAATACCAATACGGTCACAGAACTCTCTGATAGCCACAGCAGGGTAACCTCTTCGGCGCATGCCAGAAATGGTAGACATACGTGGGTCGTCCCAACCTGTTACATGATTTTCTTGTACGAGTTGTAATAATTTACGCTTACTCATTACCGTATATGTCATATTTAATCGCGCAAACTCGTACTGCTTAGAAGGGAATATGGATAATCTTTCTATAAACCAGTTATATAGTTCTCTATGCGGAATAAACTCGAGTGTACACACAGAGTGTGTAATATTTTCAATGGCATCACTTTGTCCATGCGCAAAATCGTACATTGGATAAATGCACCATTTGTCGCCGGTACGGTGGTGGTGCGCATGTTTAATACGGTAAATGATAGGATCACGCATGTGCATATTACTACTAGCTAAATCAATTTTAGCACGTAATACTTTTTCACCATCGGCGTATTTACCAAGGCGCATATCTTCAAAAAGTTGCAAATTTTCGGCAACCGTTCTACTCCTAAACACATTTGGAGTACCAGCTTGTGTAGGTGTTCCTTTTTGCGCTGCAATTTCATCGGAACTGCTATCGTCTACATAGGCAAGTCCCATTTCAATTAAACGAACTGCAAAACCATGTATTTGATCAAAATAATTGGAAGCATATAATTCTTCGGCCCAATGAAAGCCAAGCCATTTTACATCGTTTTTAATACTCTCCACATACTCCGTTTCTTCGGTCACCGGATTGGTATCATCAAAACGTAAATTGGTTTTTCCTCCATATTTTTTAGCCAGGCCAAAATTTAAACAAATACTTTTAGCGTGGCCAATATGTAAATAGCCATTTGGCTCAGGAGGAAACCGGGTAATAATAGACTGGTATTTGCCAGCTGCTAAATCTGCCTCTACAATTTCTTCTATAAAATTTAAGCTCTGTTCTTCAGACATGTATCAGTTTTTACCCTGCAAAGTTACGCTAAAAAATACGCTATAAGGCGTATGAGGCTATAATTTGAGTAGCAGTAACCATATCGGGGTGCATGAACCTGTCTTCGGCCACAAAAGATACTTTTTCACGCAGTGTTGCTACCAGTTTTTCGATGGATTCGGAACTTTTAGCAGGCCTTCTAAAATCAAGCGCTTGTGCCGCACTCAATAGTTCTATGGCGAGTACTTTTTCTACATTATTGATAACACGAAGACATTTTGTTGCTGCGTTGGCACCCATACTTACGTGGTCTTCCTGATTATTAGACGATGAAATACTATCCACTGAAGCCGGCGTACAAAGTTGTTTATTTTCACTCACAATGCCTGCCGCTGTGTATTGCGGAATCATAAATCCAGAATGAAGCCCTGGATCTTTTACTAAAAATAAAGGAAGCTCTCGCTGACCACTTAATAACTGATAGGTTCGTCGCTCCGAAATATTTGCTAACTCACTCATGGCGATTGCTAAATAATCAAGTGACATCGCAAGTGGTTGTCCATGAAAATTGCCACCACTCACAATTAAATCTTCGTCAGGGAAAACATTTGGGTTATCCGTTACCGAATTGATTTCACGCATAAAAATATCAAGCACATGATTAAACGCGCCAATAGTAGCGCCATGTACTTGTGGTATACATCTAAACGAATATGGATCCTGAATTTGCTTACCAACAGAAGCAGCAATGCTACTTCCCGCTAAATATTCACGCATTTTTTTTGCCGTAAGCACCTGCCCTTCATGTGCTCTAATCGCATGTATTTGCGGACTTAAAGGCTCTGTGGTACAATTGAATGCATCAAAAGAAAGTGCAGCAACTAAGTGTGCCATTTCAATTAAATGCTCGGCTTTTTGCAAACAATACATACCATAAGCACTCATAAATTGAGTACCATTAATGAGCGCTAATCCTTCTTTGCTTTGTAGTTTAATGGGGCTCCAATTATAGCGCTCCATAATGGAAGCCGTTTGGTGTTTTATACCATCAATCGTTACTTCACCAAGTCCTAAAAGCGGTAAACTTAAATGGCTCAATGGCGACAAATCACCAGAAGCCCCCAGTGAACCCTGGGTGAAAATAACAGGCAGCACCCTATTATTATACATTTCTAACAAACGTTTTACGGTATCAATTTGAACCCCACTATGCCCATAACTCAACGACTTAATTTTAAGCATGAGCATGAGCTTAACAATGGGCTCCGGCACCTGCTCCCCTAATCCACAAGCATGTGAAACAATCAAATTATACTGAAGCTGTTCAATTTGAGAATCGTCGATGGTAATATTTTGTAAGAAGCCAAAACCTGTATTAATACCGTAATAATTTTTACCTTTTTGGACCATTTTTTGATCCAAATAAGCACGACAAGCGGTTATTTTATCATGCGCATCAAATGTGATGGACACATCCTGATCATGCGCTAATAAATTTTTAACCTGGCTAAAATGAAGCCATTTATGGTCTAATGGCAGGTAATTATAACTCACTTGTATGCGTTTGATGCAAAGTAAAGACTTTTAGAAAAACGAGGCTAACTAATTAGGATGTAACCTTATTTGATTGAATTCTTTTGAAATTATGGCCATTTTTTCTTTATTTTGCGCCACTCTAATAAGGACCGGTAGCTCAGCTGGATAGAGCAACTGCCTTCTAAGCAGTAGGTCATTGGTTCGAATCCAATCCGGTTCACAAAGCCCCAAACACCCATTTTTGGGGCTTTTTCATGCCATTTCCTTCCCAATTGCCATTTATTTTCCCGACATTTACAAGGTATGTCCAAAGCCCGTACCTACTTATTATTGAGTTGTTTATCTCTATTTACAGGGATATTTCAGGTATTGGGACAGGGCTGCCCACCCAATATTGGCTTTGAAAACGGGAACCTAGGCAGTTGGGATGCTTTTGACGGATCCATTGCTAGATCAAATGGAGCCTTAAATTTGACACTTGGAAGCCCACAAGATGGCAAACACACCATCATTTCCAATTTTCCGGGCACTACCGCAAAAGACTATTACGGCGGTTTCCCTACAAGCTGCCCAAATGGAAGCGGCTATTCGTTAAAACTTGGTAATGACCAAACTCAAGCAGAAGCACAAGGGGTTTCCTATACTTTCACCGTTCCCTCCACCGAAGGTGATTATAGTATCATTTACAATTACGCTGTTGTATTTGAAAACCCTGCTGGCCATCAAGATTGGGAGCAACCAAAATTTATGGTCAAGGTTTTTAATGTCACCGATAATAAATATGAAACCTGCGGTGCTTTCGAATTTATTTCGGCACCCAACTTACCGGGCTTTAAAGAATCAACCGTAAAAAGAGCGGTCTTCTATAAAGAATGGGCCCCCATTACTTTAAAACTTCCAGGATATCAGGGTAAAACCTTAAGGCTAGAATTTACAACCAACGATTGCTCGAGAGGTGGTCATTTTGGGTATGCATATTTAGATGTGAATGACAATTGCACAACGCCCGTTACAGGCAATGTTTTTTGTACCAATATTACTGGACTCAATTTAACTGCACCATACGGCTTTGCAGATTATAAGTGGTACACCGATGATTTTTCTAAATTATTAGGTACCGATGTTGTACTTACTATTTCGCCAGCACCTCCCCCAAAAACTAGATTAGCCCTCGTTATTACACCCTACCCCAATCAAGGTTGTTTAGATACTTTATATACCACAATTGTAAAATCTTTGGACCCTTATGTTTTTAAATTAGCAGACAGTGTTGTTGCATGTCAAAACAAAGGCGCCGATGTTACAGATAGTATTGTAACAGCTGGTAGTAGCCCCGGATTAAAATTAAGTTACTTTAATAGCCCTACTAGCGGTGATTTTGTAACGTCACCAAAAGCAATTGGAAAATCGGGTTTGATTTATGTAAAAGCAACCAATAGTGCAGGTTGCGCTGATACCAAACCATTACAAGTAAGCGTGTATCCAAATCCAACATTAATCATTAAGCAACCAGCAGCTGCATGTATTCCTGAAACAATAAATATCACAGATACCAATTACACAAGTGGCAATGACCCTAATTTAAAATACACGTATTGGCAAGATGCACTTGCAA
>JBEITL010000077.1:0-6361 GCA_040374915.1 Sediminibacterium sp.
CTAGGTTTAATTTGCCTTCATCTCTTAGTTTTAAAATGGCCATGGCCGTAAAACTTTTAGACATGGAAGCAATTCTAAACATGCTTTTACTGGTAGCAGGCACTTTGGTTTGCAAATTGGTATAGCCGCCACTCGTCTCGTACACTAGCTTTCCGTCTAGTACGATGCCAAAACTGTAGCCTGGAAAATGATTGTCGGCTGCATATTTTTGCACCATTTTTTCAACCACCGGAAATGCTGTACTTAATTTTTCTAGCCGGTTATTGTCTTTAAAGTAAGGAGGTTGATAACCTTCTTGTGCCGAAATAAAAAATGGTAGCAACCCAAAAGCTGCTACCATTTTAAATATTAATAATTTATTTTTTTGCATTAATCTCTGCTTGATAATTTACTAAGTAATCTTAAGATTTCTAAATATAACCATACAATGGTTACCATCAAACCAAATGCAGCATACCATTCCATAAATTGAGGCGCACCACGCTGGGCCCCTTGCTCAATCATTTCAAAATCTAAAATTAAATTGAGTGCTGCAATCGCTACAATAAACAAACTAATACCAATGCTTAACATAGAGTTATCTCTCACAAAACTTACGTCAACGCCAAATAAGCCAAGTACCCATGTTAGTAAATAAAAAATAGCAATGCCAAGCGTCGCGCTCATGATCATTGATCTGAACTTCTCGGTTGGTTTAATAACTCTAAAATTGTAGAGTAAAAACATAGCAACCGCTACACCAAATGTTAGACCTACTGCTTGTACCACAATGCCTGGGTAAAAAGCGTCGTTAAACACTTTTGATATAGCGCCTAAAAATAAGCCTTCAAGTATAGCATAAGCTGGAGCTAATGCAGGTGCCCAATTAGGTTTAAAACTAATGGCTAGTGCTGTAATTAATCCACCTATAACACCCACAATCATAAGGGTTTGTGCAAGTGAAGGGTTGTTTTGATCAATTAAATGCCAAGTGTAGCCTGCCCCTGCAATTACACCAATGAGCATAAGTCCAAATTTGTTCATGGTGCCTCTAACAGACATCGTGCCTTCTGCGTTTGCCTGTGCATGACCGGCTTTGTCAAACATTTTTTCTGAAAGGGTAGGATTTCCTGATTCAAATAGTGCCATGGTTGTTTAATTTTTGTTACCCAAATATACAATAAGATTCATTTTCAAAGAAGCCTCTTTTCAATACTTTAACAGTTAAAAAACCATTGGCTACCTCCTCAGTAAATTGTAACTTTACCGCAATTATAGAAGCTCATGGAAAAGAAGGAAACACTACTACAGGACGTCGTAATCAAGTTTGCTGGTGACAGTGGAGACGGTATGCAATTAACCGGTCAGCAGTTTACCAATAACACGGCATTACTGGGCATCGACCTTGCTACTTTTCCTGATTTCCCCGCCGAAATTCGTGCCCCTATCGGCACTCTTCCAGGTGTGAGTGGATTCCAGTTACGTTTTTCTAGTGACCGTGTTTTTACACCAGGTGATGATTGTGATGTACTCGTTGCCATGAACGCCGCTGCTTTAAAAGTTAATTTAAAAGCCATTAAAAAAGGCGGAAAAATAATTGCCAACGTAGATGGTTTTGATGCAAAAAACTTACGCCTTGCCAATTATCCAGATGGCGTGAATCCTTTAGAGGACGGCAGTTTGGAAGGTTTTGAACTGATAAAAGTAGACGTTACCAAACTTACCCGCGAAGCTTTAAAAGATTTTACTGACCTCGGCACCAAAGAAAGAGACCGTGCAAAAAATATGTTTGTATTGGGTCTTATTTATTGGATGTACAATAGAAATTTAGACAACACCATTACTTTCTTAAATGAAAAGTTTGGTAAAAAAGATACCATCCTACAAAGTAATATTAAAGTGTTGCAAGCAGGATTTAATTATGGCGATACCACCGAAACTTTTTCGAGCCGTTATAGGGTAGAAAAGGCAAAAATGATTCCCGGAACCTACCGTAGTATCATGGGTAACCAGGCCCTTTCGATGGGATTAATTGCGGCTAGCGAAAAATCAGGGCTATCCATTTTTTTAGGCACGTATCCCATTACACCAGCTTCCGATATTTTACACGAACTCAGTAAGCACAAGGCTTTTGGGATTAAAACTTTTCAGGCCGAAGATGAAATTGCCGGTATATCGGCAGCTATTGGTGCTAGTTATGGTGGCTCTATTGGTATAACCACTACATCTGGGCCAGGTATGGCACTTAAAACAGAAGCGATGGGTCTTGCAGTAATGCTCGAGATTCCACTTGTGATCATTAATATCCAGCGTGGTGGTCCATCAACCGGACTTCCAACCAAAACAGAGCAAAGTGATTTGTTGCAAGCTTATTATGGTCGAAACGGCGAATGTCCAATGCCTGTTATTGCATCTTCTACACCCAGCGATTGTTTTGATGCAGCCTACGAGGCAGTGCGCATAGCTGTGCAACACATGACACCGGTTATACTATTAAGTGATGGTTATATTGCCAATGGTGCAGAGCCTTGGAAGTTTCCAGTGGCCGCAGATTTAGCACCGATTCAAGTAAGTTTTAAAACAACCCTTGATGAAGGTGAAACCAAGTTTATGCCATACAAAAGAGATGAAAAATTGGTGAGGCCATGGGCGGTTCCTGGCACTGCAGGTTTTGAACACCGTATTGGTGGCATCGAAAAGCAGGATGTTACAGGAAATGTGAGTTACGATCCGGAAAATCACCAACATATGGTGAACACCCGTCAGGCCAAAGTAGATAAGATTGCAGATTATATTCCGCTTCAACAATTAGATAGCGGTCCAGAAACTGGAAAAGTACTCGTTCTAGGTTGGGGCTCTACCTATGGTGCGATCAAAACAGCTGTTACAGAATTACAAGCAGCAGGACACGCGGTAAGTCATGCACATATTAAATACATGCGTCCGTTTCCAAAAAATTTAGGAAGTATTATTGCAGGATTTGATAAAGTACTGATCCCTGAACTTAATAATGGTCAACTCATAAAAATAATAAGAGACCAGTATTTAGTAGATGCAAAAGGATACAATAAGGTAATGGGTATTCCGATTACCAAAACCGAAATTATTGATACAGTACTAAATATGTTATAGGCTAGTCTTTATTACCTGCCGAAAATATTTGATCTACAGCGCCTCCAAGCATTGGAAATTTCTCTTTTACAAAACCTGCGATGGTTGCAATGGCTTGCTGTGCTTGCTCTGGTGTTAAGGCCGCTTCTTTAACTAGGCGTTCTACTAATTCGTTCATATCAATTTGTTTTAAGCAACTTTTAAAGAACTCAGTTTACTCTTGCTAAACTTTTGTTCTGCGTAATCAAGGGTTACCGTAAATTTTTTGGTATCGGTACCTGGAAGTTCAAACATTGCGTCTGTCAAAATGCTTTCGCAAATACTTCTTAAACCTCTCGCACCAAGCTTGTATTCCATGGCTTTACCTACCATAAAGTCAAGCACTTCGTTTTCAATAATAAGTTCAATGCCTTCTAGTTCAAATAAACGGTTGTACTGTTTGAGTAAAGAGTTTTTAGGCTCCGTTAAAATACTGCGTAAGATACCAGCATCAAGTGGCTCAAGGTGCGTTACTACTGGAAGTCTTCCGAGTAATTCAGGAATGAGTCCAAAACTTTTTAAGTCTTGCGCATTGATAAATTGCAATAAATTTTTTCTGGCATTTTCCTGCTCGTCTTTGTTAACGCTAAACCCAATGGCATTGGTATTGATACGTCTAGCAATTACTTTATCGATACCATCAAAAGCGCCACCACAAATAAATAAAATATTTTTAGTGTCTACTTTAATCATTTTTTGTTCGGGGTGCTTACGTCCACCCTGCGGTGGTACGAGCGCTTCGGTGCCTTCGAGCATTTTTAATAAACCTTGCTGAACCCCTTCGCCACTTACATCACGCGTAATAGAAGGGTTGTCTCCCTTGCGCGCGATTTTATCGATTTCATCTACATAAACGATGCCTCTTTCGGCAGCTGCTACATCATAATCACAATTTTGCAATAAACGCGTGAGCATACTTTCAACATCTTCCCCTACATAGCCTGCTTCTGTAAAAACAGTAGCATCTACAATAGCAAAAGGAACATTTAAAAGTCTGGCGATGGTTTTAGCGAGTAATGTTTTTCCAGTTCCGGTTTCACCCACCATGATAATATTGCTCTTTTCAATTTCAACATCATCTGCTTGTGGTTTTTGTGCCACACGCTTAAAGTGATTGTATACCGCTACCGATAAAATCTTTTTTGCATCGTCTTGACCAATGATATACTCGTCTAAAAACTTTTTTATTTCTAATGGCTTGCGCACATTGAGTTTGAAGTTTCCTTTATCACCTTCTTTTTTAACCGTTACTTCTTGCGCAATAATTTCTTGTGCATGCTCTACACAGTTTTCACAAATGTGCGAGTGTTGGCCTGCAATAAGAATTTTTACCTCATCGCGACTTCTTCCACAAAAAGAACAGGTTAATTGATTTGCTTTTGCCATAAAACGGTTGCTCCTTATATCTTTTCTAGTACACTATCTACAATGCCATAGGCTACGGCCTCTTTCGCATCCATCCAATAATCGCGGTCAAAATCCTGCATGATTTGATCTACTGTTTTGCCACAGTTTTCTGCTAAAATACGCGCACCAATGGCTTTGGTTTTAATGATTTGTTCGGCTTGAATTTCAATGTCAGCACTGGTGCCTTGCATGTAACCACCAAGGCTTGGTTGGTGAATCATTACTTCGCCGTGCGGATAAATATAACGCTTGCCTTTAGCACCAGCACTGAGTAAAATAGAACCCATGCTAGCCGCAAGTCCCATACAAATAGTAGACACAGGGCTTTGAATAAGCTTCATGGTATCGTACATGACCATACCACTAGTTACAACACCACCTGGGCTATTGATATAAAATTTAATTTCGGCACCTGGCTTGTCTGCGTCTAGTAATAATAATTTGTTTACTACTTCTTTAGCAGATTTATCATCTACCACACCCCATAAATAAACAGTTCTCTTTTCAAAGAAAAGTTTTTCCATTTTTTTCATGAGCATGCCATTATTTTCAGGCTTGTCTTCTTTTACACTTTCTTCCTCGTCGTTCATGAGGTAAGGATTTACAATATATTTTAAGTCTGTCATGGTCTTTTTATTTATTTTCTTTGCGTGGGTTGGTTAATAAAACTTCATCTACCAGTCCATATTCTTTTGCATCTGCAGCGGTCATCCAAAAATCTCTATCGCTGTCTTTCGCAATAGTAACTTCGTCTTTACCAGTATGATGCGCAGTAATTGCGTATAATTCTGATCTTAATTTTTTAATTTCTCTTGCCGTGATTTCAATGTCTGTTGCTTGACCACCAATGGCACCACTTGGTTGGTGCATCATGATTCGGCTATGCTTTAGTGCGGTACGTTTTCCCTTAACACCAGCGCACAATAAAATTTGTCCCATACTTGCCGCCATGCCTGTACAAATGGTGGCAACGTCTGGTCCAATAAATTGCATGGTATCATAAATGCCTAGTCCTGCATATACGCTTCCACCTGGGCTATTGATATACATTTGAATATCGCGGGTACGGTCGGTACTTTCTAAAAACAACAATTGAGCCGTTACAATATTGGCAACATAATCGTTGATGCCTTCGCCTAAAAATATAATACGGTCCATCATCAAACGCGAAAATACATCCATGCTAGCCACGTTCATGGGGCGCTCCTCAATGATGTATGGGGTAAGGTTTGTTACCTGCTGGTAATTATGCAAAGTGGCACTACTAATACCTCTGTGTTTTACCGCATATTGCTCAAATTCTTTTCCTAGATTCATATACTTTAAATTTCGCTTTGAAGATAAGTTATTTGCTTTTTCGGTTGCCTAGTACAGTGGCAAATACTATGCAAATTTTTAGCCAAAAGACAAGTAGTCAGGTTTTTTGACCTTATTTCATAAAAAAAGCCGGGTTACCCCAGCTTTTCTCTATGTTTTGATGAGATTAGTGGTGGTGATTGTGCAATTTCTTAGCAAAATCTTCGGCACTAATGCTTTCTTCTTTGGCAGTTACTTGTGTTTCAATGATGCCAAATAATTTTTCGGTACTGATGCGGTGGTAGCTATCCTCCACAAATTTGCGGTCTTGCATCATGCGGTTTGCATAATCTTCTACCCATTGCTGGTTGTCACCTAGAGCACCTAATTGACCCCCCATGTAGCTAAATAATTGCTGCTTCGCAAAATCACGGATATCGTCAGGCATTACTTCAATTTTATTATCGGCAGCTAATTTGCTACTTACAAGTGTCCATTTTAATTGACCAGCAAAGCTTGGATAATCTGC
>JBEITL010000179.1:0-3584 GCA_040374915.1 Sediminibacterium sp.
ACCACAAACCCCTCGGCCCAGTCGGTTTTATTTTTTTTGAGTTGTACGTCAACAACATCACCAGGCACAGCGCCTTCAATAAATACCACTTTGCCATCTACACGGGCCAACGCCTTACCCTCGGCAGCATAATTTTCCACCAATACCTGTTCTAAAATGGGTTGTTTCTTTTGTTTTCTCACTGCATGCAAATATAAGACGCTTTGAGAGGCGGCATGATCTAAATACCTAAATTTGCATAGAATTTAATAGTATGAAGAACTTTTTTGCAAAATCTTGTTTAGCCTTAATTACAATACTTTGTTTGAGTAGCGCCATTGACGCACAAACTAAACCTGCCGGAAGGCGCATTTCTATCAAGTTAAAGCCGCTTACCAATTGTAAAGTTTACATAGGTAGTTATTATGGGAAAAGTTTAGTCCTTGTAGACTCAACTATGTTAGACGCCACCGGACAAGGCGTATTTAAAGGGGATACTAAATTAACGAGTGGGGTATACTTTGTAGTGACGCCACAAATCACCAAACAGTTTGAGTTTTTGATGGATGATATCCAGCATTTTAATATTGAAGGTGACACTACTGTTAAAGAAAAAGCAACCATTACGGGTTCACGCGACAACGATTTATTTAAAGCCTACATTGGTTTTTCTTCAGAAAAAGGGCAGCAATTACAAAACATTAGAAACGAATTTAATGCTGCTAAAACAAAAGCCGATTCTACCCGATTAGCAGATGAATACGGTAAAGTAGATAAGCTCGTAGAAGCATATAGAAACGACATCGTAAAAAAATATCCTGGCTCTTTGTTATCGATACTTTTTAGTGCCATGAAACGCCCTGTAGCACCTGCTGTGCCTATCGTTAACGGAAAACCGGATTCGTTGGCACCGTATCGTTTTGTGAAAAATCATTTTTGGGATGATGTACTTTTTAATGATGACAGACTCTTAAGAACACCATTTTTTGAATCTAAATTAGACGAATATTTTAAGTACTATGTTTCTGCAGAACCAGACTCCCTTATTGAAGAAGTGAAGTACATGTTACTAATGGCTAAAACTGGAAAAGAAATTTATCCGTACCTACTTACCAAGTTCACCAATAAATACATGGCCCCAGAATTTATGGGTCAAGACAAAGTGTTTGTGTATTTGTTTGAAAATTTTTATGCCAAAGGAGATACGGTTATTTTAAATCCAGCTTCCCGAAAAACAGTAACAGAAAGAGCCTATAGTTTAATGGCCAATCAACTCGGATTACCTGCAGCGGCTCTGGAATTGGTTGATTCTGTGGGCAAAGCAGTTTCACTCTATAAGATTCCTTCAAATTTTACCATGGTGGTATTTTACGATCCTAATTGTGGACATTGTAAAGAAGAATTACCAAGGTTAGACTCTTTTTACAGAGCCAAGTGGAAAGCAGTTGGCATGACCATGCTTGGGGTTAATATATACGACGCCGAACAAGCAGCATGGAAAAAATTTGTAACAGAAAAAAACTTGAAAAACTGGATACATGCCTACCAAACAAAAGCTGCAAAAGAAGCAGATGAAAAAGCAGGTAGGGCCAATTATAGACAGCTCTATGATATTTATAAAACACCTACTGTTTATTTGCTAGATAAAGACAAACGTATTATCGCCAAGCAATTAACAATCGAACAGTTTGATGATATTATACAAGTAAAAAGTAAGAAACAGCCTACAAAATAATTACACGAGTTCTTTAACGGCGTTATAAATTACTTTAGGTTTTCCGAGCGTGTAATAGTGTAATACAGGCACGCCAAATGCTTTAAGCTCCTTGCTTTGTTGTATCAACCATTCAGTTCCAACTTGCTCGCAATCGGCATCTGTTTTACATTTATTAATGGCGTTGGACAAATCTGTAGGAATGTCTACATGGAATATTCGAGGTAAAACAGAAAGTTGTTTTTTATTGGTAATTGGCTTAAGTCCTGGAATGATAGGAACGGTAATACCCATGTCCCTACAGGCTTTCACAAAATCATAAAATTTTTGATTGTCAAAAAACATTTGTGTCATGATATAGCCTGCGCCTTCATCCACTTTGTTTTTTAAATGTTTTAAATCAATTTCTAAATTAGGTGCTTCAAAATGTTTTTCTGGATAACCTGCAACACCCACACAAAATTTTGTTTGTCCACCGTTTTTAATGTCTTCATCTAAATAAATACCATTGTTCATATTATTTACCTGCTTGATTAAGTCAATAGCAAAATGATTGCCATCTTTTTCAGGTTCAAATGATGATTCATTTTTAGCAGCATCGCCACGGAGTACAAGTGCATTGTCAATGCCTAAAAAGTCTAGGTCAATAAGTGCATCTTCGGTTTCTCTTTTTGTAAATCCACCACAAATAATATGCGGAACAGCGTCTACTTGATAATGGTTCATGATAGCCGCACAAATACCTACGGTACCCGGGCGTTTGCGCACTTCCACTTTTTCAAAAGTGCCATCCACCTTTTTCTTGAACATGGTTTCACTACGGTGGTAGGTCACATTAATCCAAGATGGCTTAAACTCCATTAAGGGGTCTAAATGTTCGTATAAAGTATTGATGGTCTTACCTTTTAATGGAGGTAACACTTCAAAAGAAATAAGGGTGTCTTTTGCCTGCTGTAAATGATCCGTTACTTTCATGATTGCTTGCTTTGTGGGGGGCAAATATTAAAATTAGTGCAATATACAGCCAAAAAGACTTTATAAAAAAGGTTAATAGGCTTCAAAACCTGATACAGAAGAGGTTCATAAGCCCTATTTTTGTAGAAAGCAACTATTTTGAACGGAATCATACATACAAGTGCGCTCCAAAAAAGCTACAAGGGCAGAACCGTTGTAAACAACGTTAGTGTAACCGTAAAACAGGGTGAAATTGTAGGTTTACTAGGACCTAATGGTGCTGGCAAAACAACAACATTTTACATGGTAGTTGGGCTTATCAAGCCAGACGAAGGTACTGTGTTTTTAAACGAAGAAGACATTACCAAGCTCCCAATGTACAAAAGAGCACAAATGGGCATTGGTTACTTACCACAAGAAGCAAGTGTATTTAGAAGCCTCAGTGTAGAAGACAATATTTTAGCAGTACTTGAAATGACAAAGCTTTCTAAGGAAGAACGTTTATTAAAATTAGAATCTTTACTGGACGAATTTAATTTACAACTTGTTCGAAAAAATAATGGCGATAGTTTAAGTGGTGGCGAAAGAAGAAGAACAGAGATTGCTAGAGCACTTGCGGTAGATCCAAAATTTATTTTATTAGACGAACCTTTTGCAGGCGTTGACCCTATTGCCGTAGAAGATATTCAAATGGTGGTAGCTAAATTAAAAACAAAAAATATTGGGATTTTAATTACTGACCATA
Organism: Sediminibacterium sp.; assembly: GCA_040374915.1. GTDB lineage: Bacteria > Bacteroidota > Bacteroidia > Chitinophagales > Chitinophagaceae > Sediminibacterium. The sequence goes on from JBEITL010000179.1 coordinate 3,393, forward strand.
ACGTAAATGAAACCTTATCCATTTGCGATAGCGCCTACCTCTTAATTGAAGGTAAAATATTTAAACATGGAACTGCCGAAGAATTAGCAGAAGACGAAGACGTAAGACGTTTGTATTTAGGAACCAATTTTACGCTTCGTAGAAAAGATTGGATTATTGAAATGGGAAAAGAAGCCAAGCTTTAATTCACAT
>JBEITL010000178.1:0-3599 GCA_040374915.1 Sediminibacterium sp.
TCTACACAGCTAAGGGCGTTAGCGGCGCTTATGTTTTTGGCGGTTTTGCCAATGCGTAGCACCAGTTCAATTTCGTAATGCAAGTCCGAAGTAAAACTAGGGTATACAAAGTCCACTCCTTTTGGTAATACCGCCGTGTCGGGTTTCATAAAAATAACCGGCGCTTCAGGTACCGCGTTGCCTAATTCTTTGGCATGGGCTGCGTAATTACGTCCTACACAAAATATTTTCATAACAAATTAAATTTCAAAATTAAGGGCGTTACAAATAGTCATGGTTCGGTCCAGTCCAATGGCAGCAAAAGATTCAATCATCTCTATGCTCTTGTCTATTTTTTGCGCTACCACAGGCCCCTCGCCCGGTAACCATTTACCTAACACAAAATCTACCTGACCCCCTTTATTAAAGTTGTTGCCAATTCCAAACCTAAGCTTTGGATACACATCGGTACCAAGCATGAGCTGAATATCTTTTAATCCGTTATGCCCCGCGTCAGATCCACTGCCGCGCATACGCATTTTATTTAAAGGGAGTGCTAAATCATCTACAATGGTGAGGGTTTGACTGGGCTCCAATTTTTCTTTGTCCATCCAGTATTTAAAAGCCTTACCACTTAGGTTCATGTACGTAGTAGGTTTAATGCATACAAATTGTTTGCCCTTCCAGGTAACTGTGGCCACGTCTGCTAAGCGGTCGTTTTTAAATAGGCCGCCATGCTTGAGCACAAAAGCACTCACCACATCAAAACCAATGTTGTGGCGGGTGTGCGCGTATTCGGCACCAATGTTTCCAAGACCTACGATTAAAAATTTATGCATGTGTGTAACGTGAGGGCCAAATTTAGTTAAAAACGACCACTAATGTGGCAGCTTCTCACTAAAATAACCATAGGTCCAAGTGCCAGCAACAGCACTTGCAATGACAACAATGACAGCGTAAAATCCGGCGCCAATATGTGCAAACAATGGACCCGGACATGCACCCGTTAAAGCCCAACCAAATCCAAACAACAAGCCACCATAAATTTGGCCTTTGTCAAATACTTTATTGGGGATTACAATTTTTTCACCATCCAAGGTTTTGATATCTAGTTTTTTAATTAAAAAAACACTGATGGCACCCACCACCACCGCTGTTCCAATCACACCAAACATATGAAAGCTTTGAAGCCTAAACATTTCTTGAATTCTAAACCAAGAAATAATTTCGGCCTTCACAAAAACAATTCCAAAAATAATACCTACCGCCGCGTATTTTAATTGATACCAAAAGGGTTGCTGCTCTTTTTTCATGATTCGCTATTTATAAAGATAAAATCCAAGGTAAAATAATGTTCGCCATAAAAAATCCGCCCACCATAAAACATATGGTAGCCACCAATGATGGCCATTGTAAATTACTAAGTCCCATAATGGAATGTCCCGATGTGCAACCACCTGCATAGCGTGTGCCAAAGCCCACTAAAAATCCACCCACTACCATAACAATAAAACCGCGTAGGGTAAACAAAGATGCAAAACTAAAAAGATCATCCGGTAGCATATAAGTATAGTTGGTTAATCCATAACCCGCTAACTCGCTTTGTAATGCAGGGCTAACAGCAATTGGCGCATCTGTCATTAAAAATTGATTGGCCATATATGCACCCACACAAATGCCACCTGCAAAAAATAAATTCCAGCTTTCTTTTTTCCAATCGTATTTAAAATAATTAATGCCGGCCGGAAAACAAGCCGCACATATATGCCGTAGGTTAGAGGAAATACCAAATACTTTATTTCCTAAAATAAGTAACGCAGGCACTATAAGACCAATAATAATACCGGCTATATACCATGGCCATGGTTGTTGAATTTGTTCTATCATCTTACAATATTTTATTTTTTATTCCCTTCTTGTATAGGTGCAAATGGACCATACTTATGCTGTGTTTCAGAAAAATCATCGGCGTATGGCGCAAAAGGGAAATCGATGGGCTTATTTTTTACAACAGGCCAATCACTATTTTGATTTTTATGTGGCCTAGGCTGGCTGTTTACATAAGCAGCTACATCCCAACACTGCTCTTCTGTTAAAAAAGGATTTTTATGAGAAGCCAAATCAAAAGGCATGTTGTTTTTTACATAACCAGCAAAGTTGCTAATGCGGTATAATCCGGCGCCATCGTTGTAACTATGAGGCCCCCATAGTGGTGGATATACATACTCCACATTATTAGGTGCTAACTGCCCCTGTCCTGCATCGCCATGACAACGCATACAATTTGTGGTGTATACCACCTGCCCTTTTGCAGGATCTGCGGCACGGTTTAAATACGCGAGTTTTTCGATGCCCACACCGTTTGGCTTTTGTCCTTTTTGTACGTCTTGACCAAGCCACTTGATGTATGCATATATGGCTTTAAATTCTTTACTATTACTATCAATAGCGGTTCCGTTTAAACTTCTTTCCATACAATCTGAAACACGCTTGTAAATACTTTCTACCTCTCCACTCCTGTCTCTAAATTTTGGATAGTTGGCAAATACCGCTGCATAATTATTGCCCCAAACTTTTGCGCCTGCTTGCAAATGACAGTTCTGACAGTTCATGCCATTGGTAATTTGCGCAACGCTTCCTTTTGGTCCTAAATACTTTGCCGTATGTGCAATTAAATCTTGACCATAAATAATTAATTTTCGCTCTTCACCATGCACCGTATTGTCAGTGTAAATACTTGGTGCTACCCAGTTACTATCTGTTACCGCAACTGGCTTATTGGTAGGAATAGGAAATAACAACTGCTGCGCAATAATGTAAACGCCCATCACAAGCACAAACCAACCAAATCCTTTTTTTAATTTATTGCCATCTATTTTTTTACTGAGCCTGTCGCCAATAAAAATACCTACAATGGCAAGTGCCGTTACCGTTAATAAAAGCGTCCAATTAATATTGATATGATTACTCAAATCACCGGTAAAACCAATTAACGATTTTGCTGCAATAATAAGTAGTGAAGTACCCACTGCCTGCTTCATAGGTAGTTTACTTAATAGCACCAGCGCAGGGATAATTAAAAAGCCACCGCCTGCACCTACAAGTCCTGTAAGCACACCAACAAAAGCACCTTCTAGTAATATGAGCAAAAAATTAAACTCTTGCTCGGCTGGCTCATTGCTATCATTGGCTTTTTTGGAGCGTATCATAGAAAAAGAAGCAGCAATCATGAGCACTGCAAAAAGCATCATCATTAGTAACGACTTTGTAACGACTACTCCAGCAATTGTTCCAAGCTCCGCAGGTATTGCTGGCACCAAAAATTTTCGGGTGGCATATACCGCTGCAATAGATGGGATGCCAAAAATGATGGCTGTTTTTATATTTCCAAAGCCCTGCTTAAACTTAGGCCAGGCACCAACAAGGCTACTAGCTCCTACAATAAATAATGAATAGGCACTTGCTAAAACGGGTTCTACACCAAATAAGTATACGAGTACCGGAACAGTTAATATACTACCGCCACCACCAATGAGGCCTAGTGAGATCCCAATTAAAATTGACGCTACGTATCCAACTATTGCCATGGCTTATAATTTGACACCTTGGTGCCCTTACAA
>JBEITL010000217.1:0-2852 GCA_040374915.1 Sediminibacterium sp.
CAATGTAATAGCGTCTAGTTGTCAGCAATAATTAGGAAGTGATATTTATTATTTCCAAATTGAATAATAAAATTATTGCATGTCGGAACAGCCCAGCTTTTACACGCTTATATTGTTTTCCATACCGCTGCTCGGTGTATTTATTCTTTTATTTATTTGTGTGATTTATTTCTACCACAAAAAAAATAAAACCTTACTCCATCAACTTATTACCACCGAAATTACCGCTGCCGAAAAAGAACGTAAATGAATTGCCGCTGACCTTCACGATGATTTTGGTCAACTACTTTCTGTTATTAGACTGCAAGTGAGCAGCATCAATCCTGTATCTCAAGCCGATCGACAACTCATTAAAGAAGCCGCCACACATATAGATGACGTGTTAAAACGCATGCGCGTAATGAGTGAAGCCATTGTGCCCAATCAGTTACTGGCTGCGGGTTTTTGCTGGGGCGTAGAAGAACTGGTTGCCACCGTTAATAAATTAGGTAACCTAAAAGTATACTGGGAATTAAGTGGTGTATTACCTGAATCGGAACCGGACCATTGGTTGCATCATTACCGTATTATTCAGGAAATACTCAACAACGCATTAAAGCATTCGAATGCTAAAAATGTTTGGATACACGCTTCATTAGATGACAAGTATTTTTTCTTGTCCATTACAGATGATGGTATTGGTTTTGATAAAGACGCAGTAGCACTTGCTGCTACAGGTTCTGGATTAAGAAATATTTTTAACCGTGTTGCCCTTTTACGTGGTCAAGTAATTATAGACACTTTGCCACAGCAAGGTGTTCGCTATCAAATTAAAAACCCCCTTAATTATGCTAAGTAAAAAAATCAAAATTGTTATTGCCGATGATCACCGTATTTTTAGAGAAGGCTTAAAGCTAATGCTGGCAGGCGTTCCAAGCATCGATGTTATTGGCGAAGCGTCAGATGGTGCACAATTAATTGCGCTTGTAGCATCTGTAGCACCTGATGTAATTATCACGGATGTAAAAATGCCCAATCTTACGGGTACCGAAGCTGTAAAAATTTTATGTGCAAAATATCCGGGCATCCGAATTATTGCACTCACTTCATTTGGAGAAGACCAGCAAATTATCGAAATGATTGAAGCAGGCGCTATGGGTTTTTTATCTAAAAATATTGTCCACGAAGAACTCATGAGTGCTATAAACTCTGTGTATATGCACAATGCTTATTTTTCTCAAAGTATTACCGAAAGACTTTCAAAAATTATCGCTCAAAAAACAACGGTCCGTCACCACAACGCGAGCATTAGTTTTACAGAAGTAGAAAAACAAATCATTGGCCTTATTTGTAAAGAACTGACCAGTAAAGAAATTGCCGGTCAATTAAAAATTGGTAAACGAACCGTGGAGAGTTACCGGATTCGAATCATGGACAAAATTGGCGCTAAGAGTTTGGCCGGAATTATCACCTATGCAGCTGGATATTTGCCTAAAAATCAACAAATTGCGTAAAATTGGCCTTAAAAACCAAAATAAAGCAGTTTTGACTAATTTTTAACCACTGCCTTGATGTCAATTCAGTTATTTTTGTGGCCAATTGTATTTATACAGCGAACCAAACGAACAATGAAAAAATTAGTATTCCTAAGCCTCGCGCTAACTGCTACCCTTTTTGCAACTGCTCAAACGGCAAAAAAGCCAACCAAAGACTGGAGTAAGTTTGATTTTACCAATCGTGCTGCTGATCATTTAGTGATTCAGTACGGATCAGATTCTTGGCTTAATAAGCCAACCGGACTCCGCACTGGTAATGGATTTAGCAGACATTTTAATGTTTATTTCATGTTTGATAAGCCGGTAAAATCAAATCCAAAATATAGCGTTGCTTATGGTATTGGTTTAGGAACAAGTCATATATTTTTTGACAACACAAGAGTAGATTTTAAATCTGGCGCTCCTACACTTCAATACACGGCGGTGGATAGTGTTGATCATTTCAAGAAAAATAAAGCGACAAGCATTTACGCCGAAATTCCTGCCGAAATCAGATACTATTCTAACCCAGAAAATCCGAACAAATCTTGGAAGGCTGCTTTTGGTGTTAAAGTTGGTTCTTTATTAAAAGCGTACACAAAAGGAAAAAACCTAATCAATAAGCAAGGTGAATCTGTGTATGGCACGGCTTACATAGAAAAAAATGTTACCAAGCGTTATATTAACGGAACCATGCTTGCCGTTACAGGTAGAGTGGGTTATGGTAGTTTATCACTTCATGCGGGCTACCAATTTAATAGTATTTTAAAAGAAGGATTTGGACCTACGATGCAACGTTTATCTGTAGGTATTACCCTCAGCGGTTTATAAATTTTGACATTTTGATTGAGAAGCAAAGTAAAATTAGAAAAGAGGAGAAAGCGGTACTAGTTGGCCTCATTCAAAAAGAAGTAACACCTGAACAAGTAACAGAATACTTAGATGAACTTGCATTTTTAGCAGAAACAGCTGGTGCTATTGCAGTCAATAGATTTACACAACGACTTCCACATCCTGATAGCCGCACATTTGTGGGAAAAGGAAAGTTAGAAGAAATTAAACAGTACGTTGCGTCGAGAGATATTAACGTAGTGATATTTGATGATGAACTAACGGGCTCACAAATTTCTAATATTGAAAAAGAAGTAAAGTGCCGCGTTATTGATCGAAGCGATTTAATCCTAGACATATTTGCTTCTCGCGCAAGAACTGCACAAGCTAAAGTGCAAGTAGAATTAGCGCAATACCAATATATTTTACCACGCTTAAAAGGAATGTGGACGCACCTTGAGCGTCAGGGAGCAGGTATTGGTTCACGTGGTCCGGGTGAAACAGAAA
>JBEITL010000091.1:0-5800 GCA_040374915.1 Sediminibacterium sp.
CACAAACCAAACCTGTTGTAGTTCGGTTCTGTTCACGACGTGACTCGCGATCATCAAATGACCGTGGTGTACAGGATTAAATGAACCAAAATACAAACCTATTTTCATATATGTGATTGATAATCAACAATTTGTGAGTTTATTCAGCATCTTGAGTCACTATAATACTATCTGCTTCACTTATACGCAAGCTTAAATGATATCCAGAAACCTCTATAGATATTGGATCGCCGAGGGGTGCAACTTGAACTACTTTTACTGGTTCACCGGGCACACAACCCATTTCCAATAATTTAATATAAAGCTCATCTTTTTCAAATGAGTGAATGATGCCTCTTTCCCCCGCCTCTAGTTCTGATAATTTTTTCATACACATTTGTGTTTTTTGCGCTTCCCGCAAAGGTACCGTTCGCCGCAAAGAAAATGTTACGAAATTTGGAGTTAAACTTAACTTGCACCCATGCAAAAAGTAAATTTCCAAAAGGCCGACTCTGCGCTTACCTTACCAGCAAAAACAGCGTTAAAACTGTTTATTGAAAGCTTATTTAAAAAGGAGAAGACCCCGCTTGCTGCCATCAACTATATTTTTTGCTCTGACAAATACCTTTTGTCTATTAACCAGCAGTTTTTAAACCACGACTACTACACCGATATTATAACGTTTGGCCTGCATGATAAGGGGGCCCCGGTTGTTGCCGAGGTTTATATAAGCGTAGATAGGGTCAAGGATAACGCTAAAACACATGGCGTTACGTTCGCCAACGAAATGCTCCGGGTTCTTTTTCATGGTGCGCTCCATTTATGTGGTTACAAGGATAAGAGCAAGGCCGACATTTTGATGATGCGCTCTAAAGAGGAGGCATACCTTAAGCGTTATACTAAAAAGTAGGTTCCACGTGGAGCAGCCCCACATATAATTGCGCATGATTCCCGCAGTGTTCCACGTGAAACATTTTCTAATTATCTCGGGTTATCCAAACGGTTTATGCCCTTGTTCCACGTGAAACACCCAAATCTAACCCGCTAGCACCTTGTTTTCTTTTTGATTGGATTATCTTTGCACCCATGTTTCCAGATTATGATGTTATTGTTGTAGGTGCCGGACACGCGGGTTGTGAAGCCGCCGCGGCCGCTGCTAACCTAGGAAGTAAAGTGCTCCTAGTTACTATGAATATGCAAACCATTGCACAAATGAGCTGTAACCCAGCCATTGGTGGTATTGCCAAGGGACAGATTGTGCGTGAGATAGATGCGATGGGTGGATATACCGGACTGGTTACAGATGCTAGTACCATTCAATTTAGAATGCTCAATAGGAGCAAGGGGCCGGCTATGTGGAGCCCACGTGCGCAAAACGACCGTATGTTGTTTGCGGCCAAGTGGAGAGAGATGCTAGAAGAAACCCCCAATGTAGATTTTTACCAAGACACCGTGCAGGGCTTAATCATAAAAGATAACAGAGCGGGTGGGGTAATTACGGGCCTGGGTCATGAGATTAGATCTAAAACAGTAGTGGTTACCTCGGGTACCTTTTTAAATGGGATCATTCATATTGGTGAAAAACAGTTTGGTGGAGGACGTGTAGCGGAAAAAGCCGCAACGGGTATCACCGAGCAGTTGGTGGCGCTTGGAATGGAGAGCGATCGACTAAAAACTGGCACACCACCAAGGGTAGATGGAAGGAGCCTTGATTATTCAAAAATGGAGGAACAGGCTGGAGATGAGGAAGTTGTGGGCTTTTCATACAAAGACACGCCGCGCATAAAGCCCGCAGATCAGCGCAGTTGCCATATTACTTATACCAATCAAAAAGTACACGACCTTTTAAGAACAGGCTTTGATAGAAGCCCTATGTTTCAGGGCAGAATTGAAGGAATTGGCCCAAGGTATTGCCCAAGTATCGAAGATAAGATCAACCGCTTCGCGGAAAGAGATAGACACCAATTGTTTGTGGAGCCAGAAGGCTGGAACACTGTTGAAATATACGTAAATGGCTTTTCTACCTCATTACCAGAAGAAGTTCAGTACGAAGCCCTTCGTAGTGTTCCCGGCTTTGAGAACTGTCGTTTTTTTAGACCCGGCTACGCCATTGAGTACGATTATTTTCAACCTACACAATTAAAATATTCACTCGAAACCAAGCTGATCGAAAACCTGTTTTTTGCCGGACAAATAAACGGTACCACAGGCTACGAAGAAGCCGCTTGCCAAGGTTTAATGGCAGGAATTAACGCACACCAAAAGTCGCGCGAATTAGACCCGGTTATTTTAAAAAGAAGTGAAGCCTATATTGGTGTACTCATAGATGATTTAGTAGGCAAAGGAACCGAAGAACCTTACCGAATGTTTACGTCTCGCGCCGAGTTTAGAACACTCTTAAGACAAGACAATGCCGATATTCGTTTAACGCCATTAAGCTATCAATTAGGCCTCGCCAAACAAGATAGAATGGACGCCGTAGAAGCGAAAAAAAGTAGTGTCAACGACATTAAAAATATACTCGCATCCTATAGCATTGAACCTTCAGAAATTGAAGGTTATTTCAATGAAATTAATTCGGCAACCATTACCGAAAAACAAAAAGCTTCAAAAATATTACTACGTCCAAACGTAGACCTGGTGGGCCTTTCAGCGGCTATGCCCCGTTTAAAAGAAGCATTAGCTGGATTCCATCCACAGGTTTTAGAGCAAGCAGAAATTCAGATCAAGTACGAGCGCTACATCGAAAAAGAACAAGAAATTGCAACGCGAATGTTGCAAATGGAAAATCATATTATTCCAGAAAGTTTTAATTACGATGCTATGGCCGCGCTCTCCAACGAGGCCTTGCAAAAATTCAAAAAAATTAGACCAAGTACGTTGGGCCAAGCCAGCAGAATTAGCGGCGTTAATCCAAGCGATATTCAGATACTCATGGTTTATATGGGCAGATAGGCCCACTCAAATAATTGCGTCAATAGGATATGGGTTTTTTATGTACATTCATAAGCTAAACCACCTACTTGAAAAAACTATTACAATCCACAATTGCCGTAGCAGGAATTTTCCTGTATACCGCTTGCACCAACAACAATAGTGCGCCAACATTAGCATCGTTTTTAGGACCCAAAGATTCTGGGGTACAGCAAGCGGGTATCAAAATGATTCCGATTAAAACACCCGTTGGAACTTTTAAGGTTTGGACTAAATCCATTGGCAATAGCGAACGCGTAAAAGTATTGTTACTTCATGGTGGACCTGCCATGACCCACGAATACATGGAGTGCTTCGAAAGTTTTTTACCAGCACAGGGATATGAAATTATTGAGTATGATCAGTTGGGTTCTTTTTATAGTGATCAACCAAAAGATAGCAGCCTTTGGACGATCGACCGTTTTGTAGAAGAAGTAGAACAGGTGCGTGTAGCCCTCAATTTAAATAAAGACAATTTTTATATTATTGGAAATTCATGGGGTAGTATGCTAGCCATCGAATACGCGTTAAAATACCAACAGCATATTAAAGGCATGGTGATTGGAAATATGATGGCTAGTATTCCTGATTATGCAAATTATAACAAAGTGCTGCGCAAAGAAATGCGCCCATCACTCGTAGACTCTTTACAAAACTATGAAGCAAAAGGAATGTATAAAGATCCAACGTATACTTCTTTAGTATTTAGTGAATTTTATACCAAGCACCTTTGCCGTTTACCGGAGTGGCCAAACTCAGTAATGCGCTCACTACAACACGTAAACGAAGAAATTTATGTGATGATGCAAGGACATTCAGAATTTACAGTGAGTGGACGTATTGTAAATTGGGACCGCAAAAAAGACCTAGCTTCTATTAAAGTACCAACACTTACAGTAGGTGCAAAATATGATACGATGGATCCAGAGCACATGAAATGGATGAGCACACAGTTTCCAAATGGTCAATATTTATATTGTCCAAACGGAAGTCACCTTGCTATGTGGGATGATCAAAAAGTATATATGGATGGCGTTATTAATTTTATAAAATCTATAGACCAAGGAAAAACAAAATAAAACAACAAGTATGAAAAAAATCTGCCTGATGTTTGTTGGGTTACTGCTCTTAAATTTTGTGCAGGCTCAAGAAACCTTTCAAGTAAACGGCGTTGGCGATAAGCGCGACGGCTGTTACGCATTTACCAATGCAACCATTGTAAAAGATGCGCAAACCACCATTAAAAATGCAACGCTCGTTATTAGAGACGGAAAAATTGTTGCAGTAGGTGAAGGTGTTGCCGTTCCAGCAGACGCTGTAGTGGTAGACTGTAAAGACAAATTTATTTATCCTTCTTTTATTGATGCCTACACCGATTATGGTATGCCTCAACAACAGCGAGCGCAAGCAGCGTTTAGTTTTGGAGGACCTAGTCAATTAACCAACAACCAAAAAGGTGCGTATGGTTGGAACCAAGCATTAAAATCTGACGTAGAAGGTCACAAACTTTTTTCGGTAGATGAGGCGAGAGCAAAATCATTTAGAGAAACAGGATTTGGTACCGTGCTAACACACCAAAAAGATGGTATTGTTAGAGGAACAGGAACCGTTGTAGCGCTTGCAAACAACAAAGACAATTTTGTAGTTGTAAAAGAAAAAGCTGCTTCTTTATTATCTTTTAATAAAGGAACTTCTTCTCAAACCTATCCAAGTTCATTGATGGGTTCTATCGCGTTACTGCGTCAAACTTATTTAGACGCTGCATGGTATAAGAACAACCCAGCTGCAACAGGTTTACAAGGTGATGGCGTAAACATTACCCTTCAATCATTTAATGCAAACGCGGGACTTCCTCAAATTTTTGATCCTGCAGATAGAGGTGCTGGTGATGTTTGGGGCGTAATGCGCGCAGACCGCATTGGTGATGAGTTTGGTGTACAATATATTATTAAAGCAACCGGTAAAGAATACCAAAGAATTAAAGAAGTGGCTGCAACAAAAGCGCCGCTTATTGTAAACTTAAATTTCCCAGTGGCCATGGATGTAGAAGATCCTGCAGATGCTAGACTTGTTTCATTACAAGATATGAAGCACTGGGAGCTAGCGGCAACCAACCCTGGGGCTATTGAAAAAGCAGGCATTCCTTTTTGCTTAACAAGTGCTGATTTAAGAGACGCTAAATCATTTTTAGCGAGCGTAAGAAAAGCAATTGAAAATGGTTTATCAGAAAAAGCAGCGATGGACGCACTTACAAAAACACCAGCAACTTGGTTTGGTGTGTATGATAAAGTAGGTAGCATTGAAGCCGGAAAACTAGCCAACTTTGTAATTACAACAGGTCCTGTTTTTGCAGAAAAAACAACCTTATTACAAAACTGGGTACTCGGAGAAAAATATGCCGTAAACGAATCTGCATGGACAAGCGTTAACGGAAATTATACACTTACATTAAACGGAGCAACACCACAAACATTTGCTTTAGAAATTAAAAGTAACAATAGCGCAACTGTAATTGCAAAAGATACCGTTGCTGCAACATTTAGTTACGATGGTAAAGTAGTGAAGTTTTCTTTCGCTCCAGAAAAACGTTCTCGCAACAATATTAGATTTACTGGTTTTAACACAGGTAATACTTTTAACGGAACAGCGCAGGACGCAGACGGAAATAATTTTACTTGGACTGCTGTGTATGCTTCTGCATCTAAGCCTGATACTGCTTCAAACGCAGGAGGCCGTGGCCGCATGGGCGCAGGTGGATTTGGCGGCGGTGCTGGTGCTGGCAAAATGGGAAAAGTAACTTTTCCAATGATGGGCTTTGGCGTAGATTCTTTAACAGCTAATACACAGG
>JBEITL010000038.1:0-9153 GCA_040374915.1 Sediminibacterium sp.
CTTCTCTACCTAGGTTATACCAATGAACCCGCCGCTGCCGGTAAAAGAAATGGAACTGCTTCTGAAAAAACCGAGTGGATAAAATAGAGCAGATCAGATAGCATTATTACTAAAAAGCGTTTCTTTGTGTCAATGGAAAAAGGTGTACAAAAATTAATTATTCTTACCGCGCCTTCCGGCGCGGGTAAGACATCAATTACCAAGTATTTACTCGATAAATATCCGGCGCTTTCTTTTTCTATTTCTGCAGCCACTAGGGCACCGCGCGGACAGGAAGTTGATGGTGTAGATTATCATTTTATGAGTGTGGATGCGTTCAAACAAAAAATTGATGAAGACGCATTTATAGAATGGGAAATGGTGTACGAAGGAAGTTATTACGGCACATTAAAATCGGAACTGGACCGCATTTGGAGTCTAGGAAAAATTCCCATGCTTGACATTGATGTACAGGGCGCCGTGCACGTGCAGCAAGCGTTTGCGCACAACAGCTTATCGCTATTTATTTTACCGCCTAGCATCGAAGCGCTTGAAAAAAGATTATCTTTAAGAGGAACGGAAACGCCAGAAAGTTTAGCCACCAGACTCAACAAAGCGAGTTACGAAATTTCTTTTAGTCATCAGTTTAATCACTGTGTTGTCAATGATGATTTAGCGACTGCCTGTGCAGAAACCGAAAATATCATTACCCAGTTTTTAGGCTGGAAATAAAATACTAACTATGTCATTTAAAAACAGAACCGTTCTTATTACTGGTGCTACCAGAGGTATTGGAAAAGCCATTGCTATTAAGCTTGCAAAAGAAGGTGCTAATATTATTATTGCAGCAAAAAGTGTAACCGAAGACCCAAGACTTGGAGGTACTATTTATACGGCTGCTGCCGAGGTAGAAGCTGCTGGTGGCAAGTGTTTGGCGGTTCAAGTAGACATTAGGTTTGAAGATCAAATAGAAGCAGCGGTTGCTAAAGCCGTGGAAACTTTTGGCGGCATTGATGTGGTGATTAACAACGCTTCTGCTATTCAATTAACAGGTACCGAACAAACAGAAAGTAAAAAGTTTGACCTCATGCATAGCATCAATGTGCGTGGTACTTTTTTAGTGGTGAAGCACTGTTTACCGCATTTAAAAAAGGGCAACAATCCACATATACTTACGCTTTCTCCGCCCATTAACATGGATCCAAGATGGTTAGGACCACACGTAGCGTATACCATTAGCAAGTTTAATATGAGTATGCTTGCGCTGGGTTGGGCTCAAGAATTTAAAGCTGCTGGTATTGCATCCAATGCTATTTGGCCAAAAACAACGATCGATACCGCTGCTGTTAGAAATTTACTAGGCGGACAGGCGCTTGCCAATATGAGCCGTACCACCGATATTATGGCCGACGCGGCTTATTATATTTTAAAGCAAAATGCAGCAGATTGCACGGGTCATACTTTTACAGATGAAGAAGTGCTTGCAAAAGAAGGCATCACCAATTTAGACCACTACGCAGTAGTGCCTGGCGGAAAATTGTTCAACGACCTATTTGTATAAAGCTAAATAGCTGTTTTTAGCTAGCCGGATTTTCTGGACGCATTTGTGGGAATAACAACACATCCTGAATTGAAGGCTGGTTGGTCATCATCATACACAAACGGTCAATTCCAATACCAATACCCGCAGTAGGTGGCATACCATACTCAAGGGCACGTAAAAAGTCGTGGTCAATAAACATCGCTTCATCATCACCACGCTCCATCAGTTTCATTTGCTCTTCAAAACGTTCGCGCTGATCGATAGGGTCATTTAATTCAGAATACGCGTTGGCAATTTCTTTTCCATTCACCATCAACTCAAAACGCTCTACAAGCCCTGGCTTAGAACGGTGCTTTTTGGTTAAAGGACTCATTTCTACCGGATAGTCAATAATAAACGTGGGCTGAATAAAAGTATGTTCCGATGTAGCTCCAAAAAGCTCATCAATAAGTTTCCCTTTACCAATATTGGTTGGTACATCAATATGTAATTGTTTGCACACGGCTCTTAATCCTTCTTCGTCGAGGCCGCTTACATCAATACCCGTATTTTCTTTAATAGCATCATGAATGCTTATGCGCTTAAAGGGTGCTTTAAAATCGATGGTTTTATCACCAACGGTTACTACAGTTGTGCCGTGTAACGCCAATGCAATTTTTTCAAATAGCTGCTCGGTGGTTTCCATCATCCAGAAATAATCTTTGTACGCGGTGTACCATTCTAGCACGGTAAATTCTGGATTGTGGGTTCTATCCATACCCTCATTTCTAAAGTTTCTACTAAACTCATATACCCAATCAAATCCACCTACAATTAATCTTTTTAAATACAACTCATTGGCAATACGCAAATAAAAAGGCACATCAAGTGCATTGTGATGCGTTGCAAATGGACGCGCTGCGGCACCACCCGGAATGGCCTGTAACACAGGCGTATCAACCTCTAACGCTCCTTGAGCATTTAAAAATTCACGAATGGTATTAATCAGTTTTGTTCTTTTTACAAACGTATCTTTTACATCCGGATTGATAATTAAATCGGCGTAGCGCTGACGGTATCTAAATTCTGGATCTGTTACTGCATCAAATACATTGCCCTCATCATCACGCTTTACAACTGGTAATGGCTTTAATGATTTTGTTAAAAGAGTTAAGCTATCGGCATGAATAGATGTTTCACCCGTTTTAGTAATAAAGGCATAACCGGTTACACCAATAATATCGCCTAAATCTAAACCGTGCTTTACCACATTGTCCCAAAAACTAAAGTTTTCACCAGGGCATATATTGTCTCTTTTTACATAGAGTTGAATAATGCCTTTGGTGTCCTGAATTTTTATAAAAAATACCTTGCCTTTGTCGTTGATGCTCATGATACGACCAGCTACACAAACAGCTGCGAAATCCGCGGCCGTTTCTTCGGTAAAGCCATCTTTAATATCTACCGAGTAGTGTGTTACCGGGTATAATGCTGCCGGAAATGCATCCACACCTGCGCTTTGCATCGCTTGCAGTTTTTCTCTACGGATGATTTCTTGTTCACTTAAATGTGGCTGACTCATATCTATTAGAATTTAATGGCGCATTCACCTAGCATACTTGCAATGTGTATTAGCGCGCTGCGAAATTAAGACATGCGGCTCGTTTACCAAAAAGAACTAAGGACCTACTTTATTATAGTAGTTGGTATAGGATTTCTTTCTGACCCATTTCAATCATATCACCAGGCTGCATGTTAGCAATAGAGAGTTTGCCAATACTGTATCTTATAAGTCTTAGGGTAGGAAAGCCAACCGCAGCAGTCATCTTACGAACCTGCCTGTTTTTTCCTTCCGTCAAAGACAAATGAATCCAAGGTGCTGGAATTTCTTTTCTAAATCTGATGGGTGGATTTCTGGGAGGGACCACAGGATCTATTTCAAAAATAGCCGCTCTTGCTGGTCCCGTGAGATACGGTTTTCCATCTACTTGAATGGTTACACCAGCCTCTAATTTTAGAACCGCTTCTGTGGTGATGGCGCCATCCACTTGTGCATAGTAAGTACGCTGATGCGCAAAACTAGGATGCAATAATTTATGGTTTAAAGAAGTATCGTTTGTTAAAATAAGTAAGCCTTCACTATCTGCATCGAGCCTGCCAACAGGGTATACATCCTTTGGTACATCAAAGTAATTGGCTAGTGTTTCCTTGTTTTCGATGGGCGAAAACTGAGAAGCAACTAAGTAGGGTTTGTAGATAATAAAGTACTGATTCATGTATAAAACAAAAGTCTCGCAGAAGCGAGACTTTATATATGGATGGGTTAGTAAGTACAGGGAAATAAATTTCCCTACCACAATATTAAAAATACTTTTAGATGATTCAATATAATTTGTAAACAATTTTATTAACATTTTAGAATCAAATGGGTATACTGCATCAAATCACCAAGCGTAAAATGAAGTTGAGCACTTAATGCTTATGCGCATGGAGTCTTACCTTTACATCAATCAAATGGTTAAGTATGAAGTTTCCAAGTCCTGTTTTAGTGAGTCGTATTGCGGAATTAATTGGTGCAGAAGTTATAGGGGATGCAGATGCAAACGTATATGGTATCAATGAAATTCATGTGGTGGAACCCGGAGATTTGGTTTTTGTGGATCATCCAAAATATTATGATACCTGCCTTAATAGTGCAGCAAGTTTTATCATCATCAACACATCAGAAGTTACCGTACCGGAAGGAAAAACAATACTCGTTACAAAAGATCCATTTGAATCTTACCTCACGATTGTTGCTCATTTTAATCCCGTACTAAAAGCCACAGAACCCATAGCAGCAAGTGCTTTCATAGGAGAAGGTACTTATATTATGCCGCAGGTTTTTATTGGTAATCATGTTCGAATTGGAAAAAATTGTAGAATCTATCCGGGTGTTTGCATATTAGATAACACCGTTATTGGAGACAACGTTATTGTACAAGCAGGTAGCGTTATTGGTAGCGATGCATTCTATTATAACACTAAAAAAAATAGAGACCAGTGGTTTAAAAAAATGGAAAGCTGTGGATCTGTGGTACTTGAAGATGGTGTAGAAATTGGTGCCAACTGCACCATCGATAGAGGCGTTACTGCCATCACTAAAATTGGTGCGGGCACAAAAATTGACAACGGGGTACATATTGGACACGATACCATTATTGGAAAAAATTGTTTGCTTGCGGCACAAGTAGGAATTGCTGGAGGAACTATTTTGGAAGATGCCGTTACCCTGTGGGGACAGGTAGGTGTGAATAAAACAATTCGAATTGGAGCCGGCGCTGTAGTGCTAGGACAAGCTGGTGTGACCAATAATCTAGAAGGTGGCAAAACTTATATGGGCTTTCCTGCCACCGAAGCTTCTGCTAAAAGACGCGAACTTGTTTGGATCAAAAGAATTCCTGAACTCTGGAAAAAAGTAATGGACTAAACTAGTTCGGTTATTACTGCAGGTTATATTTTTCTTTTAATTCCTCCACTACTCTTGTAATCGTATTTTCAAGCGGGGTATATGAAAAATGAGGTAAGGCTTTAAGTAGTTTCGTATTATCAAAATTGACAACAGCCTGTGCAGTTAACGTCGTTTCCTTGGTTAACAGCGGCGAACTACCCGTAAAAAAGGCCTTTACGGCTTCAAGTCTCCAAACAATCGATGCCAGTAGTGGTGTTACCCTTTTATATGGGCGTGGCACTTTAAAAGCGTCGGCTATCAAATTAAATATGGTGCGGTAAGGGGTATTATGGCCGCTAATAATAAAGCGCTGCGCACTAATATCACTTTTCATGAGCGCTTTCATGGCAGTTGTTACATCTTTTACATCCACAAAGCCACTTGCCCCGTTGGTATACCATGGAAAACGGTTATACGCCGATTTAAATATACCCGAAGACCCACCATTCCAGTCGCCACTACCTAGTATAATCACCGGATTTACTATAACGGCGTCAAGTCCTTCCCCAATTCCACGCCACACTTCCATTTCTGCTAAATATTTTGTTTTCCCATACTCGCTATTACTTGTTTCTTCAGACCAGTTCATGGTTTCATTGATCGGACCATCTTCTCTAATTCTACCAAGCGCCGCTACCGAACTTACAAACAATAATTTTTTAATGCCGGCATCAATACAGGCATTTACAACATTTGCAGTGCCATCGATATTGGTGGCGTGCATGCGCTGTTTTTGCTTTGGATCAAAAGATACAATCGCAGCACAATGGTAAACTTCTGAGACGCCCTTGAGCGCTTCTTCTAATACTACAACATCTAAAATATCGCCTTCGATCCACTCAATTTTTTCTGCAAATTGTATGGATGGAATTTGCTTACGGTACAGTGCACGTATTTGCAAATCAGTTGCGCCATCATGACTGTTAACTAAAGTTTCAATCAATGAAGCACCTAGTAAACCACTTGCACCAGTTATAAAAATCATAAATAAGATTTAAGATACATTGTTACAAAAATTACAAACGCCACTTACCACCATATCAATTTGTGAAGCAGCAAAACCAACCGGCATATGTACGTTAGGTACAACTACATGCTCTAAACAAAAAGTTTTATTACAATTGTCACAAATAAAATGAACATGATTGTCGTGGTGATGGCCAGCACTGCAACTGTCTTTGCAAAGTGCATATACAACCGCATTGTCTGGTGTAGGTATGGTATGTATAATCCCTTTGTCTACAAAGGTTTGAAGGGTTCTATAAATGGTAACGCGATCAAAATCTTCTCCCACATAGTCTTCAATATCTGCATGTGCCAATGCCGAATTTTTCTGAAAAAAACTTTCTAAAATTTTTTTCCTGCTATCCGTAATACTTAAACTACTTCTTTTTAATAGATCAATTATTTTTTGTTCCACCTATTATTTATTGGGGGTTGTTGGTAAATACGCCATTTACAAAAGTACCTGAAATACTTTCTGCTAATAATTTTTTGAGATCTATTTGAAGTTGCTGCAAATCTGTTTGCTTGAGTGCGTCGTATACTTGTCCGCGTACTTTTCCATTACGATCAACAAGCGCAAAAAACTGCGTATGTATAAACTGATCTTCAATTTTTTCTACATTGTTTTTTGGATCATCCAGTAAATAAGAGCTTCTGGCCATTTGGTACAAGCTATCTTTTCTTCCTGTAAGTAGTACCCATTTTTTAGTATCAATTTGTAAAGAGTCGGCATATTTTTTAAGACGTGCCACCGAATCGGTTTCTGGATTACAGGTGTGCGCCACAATTAAAAAATCGGGATTGGATTTGTTGGCTTCATAAATAGTGCGCATACTTTCGTGCATGCGTGGGCAAATCCCTTTACAGGTTGTAAAAAAATATTGCACAACTGTTACCTTTCCGCTCATGTCTTGATTGGTAAATGATTTGCCATTTTGTGTGGTAAACATAAATGGCTTCACATAACCAAGGGTGGTTAGTTTGGGCTTCCAATTATCGGTGCCGCGAAACAAGAAGTAATAAAACCCTGCTAACAAAAGGGAAAAAAACACTAGGTAAATGGCCAGTTTCTTGCTCATACGATTCGAATTGGCTTCAAAGTTACGGTTATTGCGGCTCCACATAGGCATTTTAACATTTTGCAACATCGTTGCAATAGTGTACCTTTACCTATATGAAATTCAAAATTAATTGGGACGCTTTTGGTATTGCCGCATCGGTTGCATGCGCCATACATTGTGCAGTACTTCCACTTATTTTGAGCAGTTTACCTCTTTTCGGGATCAATATAATAGAAAACCAAGGCTTTGAATTTATAATGATTGCACTGGCATTTATCGTGGGCGTTTACTCCTTATACCATGGGCGAAAAAAACACCACCATAGTTTTTATCCCATGCTGTTATTTGCAGCGGGTATCAGCCTACTTTTTATAAAATCAATGCTGCATTCGCATAGCCTCATGCTACTGCTCCCTGCAGTTTCACTTATAGTAATAGCGCATTATGTAAACTATAAATTGTGCCGGGTACATAACCACGCGCACGCCGACGATTGCAACCATTAGTTTGATACAGAATAACTAACGCTCCCGTCTTTCTCATCTTTTAATTGAATACCTAGCGCCATGAGCTGGTTTCTGATTTTATCGGATGTGACAAAATCTTTACTTGCCTTGGCCTGACTACGCACTTCGATGAGCAGTTGTAATACACCATCTAAAACAGCCGTGTTTGCGGCAGAAGGTGCTACTAGTCCAAAAATATCTTCGAGGTATGTTTTTAATGACTGCTGCAAATGCAAAACAGTGCTATTAGATAGCCCAGAGATTGGCGTGTGTTTATCCTTGATACCATTAATTATGGGAACGAGCTCAAACATGTTAGCCAGCACTTTAGGGGTGCTAAAATCATCGCTCATAAACACTTCAAAATCATCAACAAGTGCATTTACTTTTTTGTCCAATTCAATATCAGTAGCTGCTGTTGTTGCATCAGAAACTTGTAGTTTAGACAACCACTCATAAGCTTCCCATAAACGCTTCGCCGCTTTTTCTGCAGCGATAAGCGCTTCGTTACTAAAATCAAGTGTGCCCCTGTAATGACTTTGTAAAATAAAAAACCGAACCGTATTGGGAGCATACGCTTGTTC
Source organism: Sediminibacterium sp. (assembly GCA_040374915.1). GTDB lineage: Bacteria > Bacteroidota > Bacteroidia > Chitinophagales > Chitinophagaceae > Sediminibacterium. Next base: position 8,148 of record JBEITL010000038.1, read on the forward strand.
TAAAATTGGATGCGTTCCTGCAAAAAGTTCGGAGAGTTTAATAACGTTATTATAACTCTTCCCCATCTTTTTACCGTTGATGGTAATCATATTATTATGCAACCAATAATTGGCTGGTGCTACATGATTACAAACGGTACTCTGTGCAATTTCACATTCGTGGTGCGGAAATTGTAAATCCATTCCACCGCCGTGTATGTCAAATTTTTTCCCTAAATATTTTGAACTCATCGCAGAACACTCAATATGCCAACCCGGGAAACCCTCTCCCCATGGGCTTTGCCAGCGCATGATATGTTCTGGAGGCGCTTTTTTCCATAATGCAAAATCAGACTTGTTTTGCTTTTCATCTTGGTTGTCTAGCTCCCTAGTGGTATCAAGTTGATCTTCTAAATTACGACCACTTAATATGCCGTAAGGTTGCCCTTTTTTAGAAAAGTCAGTGTTGTATTTTTCAACATCAAAATATACAGAGCCATTGGCTTCATATGCATAACCATCTGCAATGATACTTTTGATCATTTCTATTTGCTCCACAATATGACCCGTTGCAGTAGGCTCGATGCTTGGTGGTAAATTATTAAACTGCTGCATGGCCCAATGAAACATATTGGTGTATTTCTGCACCAGCTCCATGGGTTCTAATTTTTCGAGTACCGCTTTTGTTGCAATTTTATCTTCAGCTTCTCTACCTTCTTCTTCAAAGTGTCCAGCATCCGTAATATTTCTTACATAACGCACTTTGTAACCAAGGTGCTGTAAATAACGAAATACCACATCAAAAGTGATAAAAGGCCTCGCATGGCCTAAATGGCTTTCGCCAGAAACAGTTGGACCACACACATACATGCCAACATAAGGCGCGTTTATGGGCGTAAATACTTCTTTCTGACGCGTTAACGAGTTGTATACTTTTAAAGATGCCATGAGGCCACGAAGGTATTTTATTTTTTTAATTGTACGTCAGAAACCAGCATAACATGGTCACTCAGCCCTTCATCAATCA
>JBEITL010000104.1:0-5443 GCA_040374915.1 Sediminibacterium sp.
ATAAAATGAGTGAAGCGCAGGCAATTAAAGAATTTAAAGCAGCAGGCTTTGCATTTGATAAAAATATAGACAATCTACCATGGCAACACTGTATGGTATTTACAAAGCAGTAATTTAGCGGTATGAAAGCACTCGTTTGTACCACGCCTCGTCATTTTGATTATATCAATACTGAAATGCCTGCCCCTGCCGAGGGAGAAACGCTTTTAAAAATAGAACGTATTGGTATTTGCGGAACAGACTTACATGCTTTTGAAGGAACGCAACCTTATTTTAATTATCCCCGCATTTTAGGACATGAACTTGCAGCTACTATTCTAGAAACAAAAGCTGATGGATTTACTGCTGGCGATAAGGTTACAATAATTCCGTACATGCATTGTGGAAATTGTATAGCTTGTAATAGCGGTAAAAATAATTGTTGCGTTAACATGCGTGTTTTTGGTGTTCATATCGATGGCGGTATGCGCGAATTTGTAACTGTTCCAAATCATGCACTTTTAAAAAGTGAAGGGTTAAGTATCGATGAATTAGCACTTGTAGAACCACTTGCTATTGGAGCCCATGCAGTAAAAAGAGCCGCTGTTACCAATGGCGAGTTCGTGCTTGTAATTGGCGCAGGCCCTATTGGACTTGGTATTGCTCAGTTTGCACGCATTGCTGGCGCTCACGTTATTGTTGTAGATGTAATTGACGATCGGTTACAATTTTGTACAAGTCATGTAGGGGTTGAGCATACCATTAATCCGCTCTCACAAGATGTAATGGAGTCGCTTAAGCAAATAACGAATAATAATATGCCTACTGTGATATTGGATGCCACTGGTAATTTGGATGCCATAAACAATGCATTTCAATACCTCGCTCATGGTGGACGTTATGTGCTAGTGGGTTTACAAAAAGAGCATATTAGTTTTAGTCATCCCGAATTTCATAAACGTGAAGCGACCTTAATGAGTAGCAGAAATGCCAATGTTTCGGATTTTGAACATGTAATGGACGCTATAAAAAATGGATTGGTACAACCTGCAAACTACATTACACATAAAGTAATGTTTAGTGAGGTGGCAACTCAATTTGAAAGTTGGTTAAACCCTAATAGTAAAGTAATAAAAGCGGTTGTGGTGTTTTAAAAAACAAAAATATATATGGCAAAAAGTAAACAATACTATATCAGAAAATCACATAGAATACTAGGAGTGCTACTTGGTATTCAATTTATGCTATGGACTATTGGTGGTCTCTACTTTAGTTGGAATAATATTGATGAAGTACATGGTGACATGCAGCGCAAAAGAGTGCCTCTATTAAGTTCAAATGTTCAATTGATTTCGCCAACTGCGGCACTTGATGCTATCAAGCAAAACCATAAAATTGACTCGCTAGTATCTATACAACTTATAGATATTTTAGGAAAACCCTTTTATCAAATAAGGTGCGTGTCTGCATTACATGATATGGGTTCTCATACCAATCACACTCAATTAATGAATCATTTGGCAGATGCCCAAACGGGTAATTTACGTGCTCCACTTAGTAAAGATGAAGCGGTAGCTGTTGCTAAAAGACACTTTGCAGAAGATGCTAAAGTTGTTAAGATAGAAAAAGTAGATAGTATTCATCCGCATCACGAATACCGTTCTGGTGAATTGCCTGCCTATGCAATAAGTTTTGAGCATGCTTCTAAAACAACTGTTTATGTAGCATCGGAACTTGGTACTGTTCAGAAATTTAGAAATGACAAGTGGCGCTTATTTGATTTTTTATGGATGCTTCATACCATGGACTATGAAGGCAGAGATAATTTTGGAAATATATTGTTAAGGGCATTTTCGATTTTTGGTCTTGTAACGGTGCTTTCTGGATTCTTATTATATTTTAGCTCATCTAAGATTTTCAGAAAAAATCGGTTTCAATAATTAATTTCCTACAAGGTGCAACTTGGTTTGTCTACCATTAATATATCTAAAACCTGATTGATCAAAATAGCCATCCTGTTCTAACATGATCCGAATAGTTTTTTTCCATTCTTTGATTTCTACTGCTGCATTGAGTTCAATAGAATAGGCTGTTTTGTAATGCATGGGAACATCACCTGTGCCTGGAACGCCACCTTGCATGTCCCACATGCCTATGGCAGGTCCAGCAGCGTGTCCATGAAATCCAATTGGGTGCGTGTAAATGGTAGCATTGATATTTTCTTTTTTTGCTTGCGCAAGTGCGTCCGATAAAATTTGATTACCCGTTTTGTTTACTTTAAACTGATCGGTTAAAATGTCTTGCAAACGATTGCCTGTTTCTAATGCTTTTTGTAAATAAAGGGGAGCGCTTGTTTCGTTTGGTTTTAAAACATAAGCATGCTCCTGGATATCTGTATTTAAACGCAAATAGGTTATGCCAAAATCTACATGTAATAGATCTCCTTGTAAAATAACGTCTTTACTATTGTAACCCTTGCTGGTAAAGGCTGTTAAGTGATCAAATGCCACCGAGTCATTGCGCTGAATTTCGACAGATGGATGAAACCAAGTAGTAAATCCACGTTTAATGATTTCTTGACGGTACCACCACACTAAATCCTCGGTGGTTGTTATGCCTGGTGTAATTACTTTACTACTAAAACCTTCGGCAATAATATCTTTACTCATTTTAATAAGTTGCGGATAAAACTGCATTTCTTTTTCGGTTCTAGTTTCAAGCCATGCAATAGCTAATGGCTCCGAAGAAACTAATTTCGATGCATAAGGTGCAGGAAGTTTTTGTTTAAATGTTTCATACTCGGTATGGTCCAAACCGTCGGCGTGTCCAAAATGAACCGAGGTATTAACGGCAATTTTTTTAGGCTGCAATTTTGTAACAATAGCATTAAGTGCATCCCACTGATCGGGGTGGGCTTTCATATCCCAGGCTGCTTTAATAGATTCGCCTACACTGTAGCGGGCAACAGCTAATTTCTGATACTCTTTTGTTTGCGGATTATAATAAAAAACAAGTATCGTTCTTCTTCTTGCACTGAGCCATGTAGCAGGAAGCATTGTTTTTACAATTGGATCCTCATTATATTCTCTAGTGATTAATACCCACATATCTATGCCATTCTTTTCCATAAGTGATGGAAGTAAATTGTTGAGTCGATCAGAAAGTACTTCATCAATAACGGTGGCTTGCTGGCGCAAGGGAAGTACTTGGGCGCTTAATTGAAAACTAAAAAATAAGAGCCCAGCTAATAAAATATTTTTCATACTAATAGTTATTGATCGTTTATTTAATCTTTAATACACCTGATACTACCTCCGTAAGATCTATTGTGTGTTAAGGTATAGGAGCCTGCATTACCAAAATAAAGATACCTAGCACCTTCACCACTAATGGTGCTGCTCCAATAGCTTCCATTCACGCCTGTGTTTGTAATTGTTACTTCTCTACTGCCAGCCATGGTTAATTTTAGAGGTGAAGCAAATGCCCCGTCGGCATTTTTTGAAGTCCAACTTGCTATTTCGGCATTCCACTCTGCTTCTGTTGGAATACGGTAGCCGGTAGGGCATGGGTTGTTGGTTCCATTAACCCCCTGCCATAAATTTACATTTTGAGGAGCTCTCCAATCATTGGGTGCGCTTGATGTTAAAATAAAATTAGCGTTACCTGGCACATCGGTAGCAGATAAAGTGGTGTTTGTTACTGATTTACGTAATTGGTGTAAATCATTTCCTCTTCCCCACTGATATAAGTCGCCGTATGCACTAGTATCAGCGCTACTAGTGGCAACCCTCGAAGCGCCAAGGTTACGATCCATCCAAATTTTTCCAGTGGCGCTCGTAACGTTTCCAAAATCTATGGGGCGTGTTGTAAATGAAATTTCGTTACCATAACTAATACCTTTTGTATTGATAGCGTATGCTCTGATAAAATATTTTGTGTTAGCCGTTAAACCAGTAATGGTACTTGTAAACATTGCTGACCCCGGACCTTCGTTTGTTTTTGTTGAGAGCATGATAGTAGGGTTATTGATGTTACTCCATACAACTCCTTTTGCGGTAATGTCAAGCCCTCCATTCGAAATAATATTTCCACCTGTTATTACAGTATAGGATGTAATGGATGATGCATCTGTAGTAGACACACTAGGTGCGGATGTATTATTATCAAGCTTAGCACATCCCATTAAAAATAGGACAGTGCATATTAATATGATGTTTTTCATGTAAATCAAAATTTATGGGTAGTTCAAGATATAAATGTTTTCCTCTTTCCATAATAATGAGATGAAGTTCTGTAGTTTTTGTTAAGTGTGGTGAGGACTGTTTCAGGTAAGTTACTTATAATTTTATTTTAATATGTAAACCTATACTAACTATATTTTTATTGGGTTTATCCTGTATAATTTTTAAGTAAAACCAAAATTTCTTAACTATTACTTAACACATTTAAGTTTTTTTCTTAAGTTTGACCCATAAGTTAAACAAAACGAATAAAAAATGAAGAAAATTTTAACATCTCTTCTTTTGGCTGTTTTATGTACCGCTATTACGGTATCTGCGCAAGTTCGTCAAGTAACCGGTTCGGTGAAAGATGAAAGTGGTGCTGCCGTTGGTTTCGCTACAGTCAAAATTAAAGGACAAACAGCAGCAAGTGTTGCTGATGAAAAAGGTAATTTCAAGATTAATGCTGCAGCAACTGCAACACTTGAAATCAGTGCAACAGGATTTGCTTTAATAGAAGTTAAAGCTAAATCTACTAGCCTAAATGTTGTATTAAGCCGCAAAGTAGATGATCTTGAAAATGTAGTTGTAACTGCACAAGGCATCCGTAAAAAATCTAAAGAGATTGGGTACTCTTATTCAAGAGTTTCAAATGAAGACCTAATAGTAGGTAGATCTCCTCAATTAACGCAAGCACTTGCTGGTAAGGTATCTGGTTTAGCTGTTTACACTGTAAACAACTCGGTAGATCCAGCAGTAAAAGTGGTACTTCGTGGTTACCGTTCATTAACTGGTAACAATGAAGCATTAGTGGTTATTGATGGTATGCAAACGACCTCTACTGTACTTGCATTAATCAACCCAAATGATGTTGAGTCTGTAACTGTCTTAAAAGGTGGTCAGGCTGCAACATTATATGGTTCTGCAGGTGTAAACGGTGCTTTAGTAATTACTACAAAGCAAGGAGATAAAGGCAAATTAAAAGTGTCTTATTCAAACTCTACAAACTTTGAAGAAGTTAGTTTCTTACCTGAATTTCAGGAGTTATACGGTTCTGGTTCACACTATTCTACATCATTTGGTGGTGCTGGATATTTAACAAGTGCAGAAGCTCGTTCTAAAGACAACTGGCGTTCATATGAAAACCAACAATATGGTGATAAATATGATGGTAGCATGAGACCCGCTGGTAGAACTGCACCTGATGGTTCATATTTAAACGTTCCATATTCTAATATTGATAA
>JBEITL010000049.1:0-8145 GCA_040374915.1 Sediminibacterium sp.
ACATTAACAAATACACTTAATGTGCTTAGAGGAACCAACTCGGTTCAAACAAACAATACAGTTGGTTTTGTTGGCTTTAGATTAACAAAGTCTGCTCCTGCTATTAGAACTACAGTATATTCTGCTATTAAATTTTCTGTTTACACAAGTACCAATTCTGGAGGATTTAAAATAAGGGTTATTTTAAATGGTAGTTCTACTGTAACCTATACTTTAACCTTGCCAACTACCCTTGATGTTTGGACACAAGTAGAAGTTCCATTGTCAAGTATTGGAAATCCAGCAACTATTTCTTCTATAGAATTAAAAGAATATAGCGGAAAGATTTTTGAAGTATTTTTTGACGATATTGGACTCTTTTAAATAAATGTCCAATGCTTCATTTGTACCGGAATGGTTTGTCATTATTGTTTGTGTTATGTATAAATGTTTCACAAGCGCAAACATGTTCTGACCCTTTAGCAACGGCTTCAACACAAAAGCTGTATAGTCATCTTTACCAATTAAAAGATGACTATACAATTTTTGGACATCAAGATGCCATGGCTTATGGTGTTGGGTGGCGTGGGGTAGCCGGTAAAAGTGATATTCATGATGTTGTCAATGATTATCCGGGTTTATCTGGCTTTGATATTGCAAACATTGAATTAGGGTATCACAAAAATATAGATGGGGTGCCCTTTAAAGATATAAGATCTACTATTCAAGACGCATATGCAAGGGGTGGCGTGAGTACCATAAGTTGGCATGTGGGTAATCCCTTAACAGGCAAAAATGCATGGGACACAACACACGGAACCGTTACTTCTATTTTGCCAGGCGGGGCGCAGCATCAGAAATATATACTTTGGTTAGATAAAGTGGCTGTTTTTTTACAATCGCTCAAAACAACTGATGGAAATTTTATTCCTGTTTTGTTTAGGCCATTTCATGAGTTAACCGGCACATGGTTTTGGTGGGGAAAAAACAATTGTACGCCAGATCAGTTTATTGCATTGTGGAATTTTACCCAAGATTATTTGATTACAACAAAAAATATTCATCACCTCATATATGTATACAATACCGCAGATTTTGATGACGCGGAGTCGTTTTTGCAACGTTATCCTGGAGAAAATCGTATTGATATATTGAGTTTTGATAGGTATCAGTACGAAGGAGTAGGAGGTCGTGCTAGTTTTTTACAGGTCATGAACAAGCAATTGGATATTTTAACTAAAATAGCAGTGAGCCAAAATAAAATAGCTGCTATTGCTGAAACCGGTTATGAAGCCATACCCGACCCAGAGTGGTGGACAGCTACTTTGTATCCTTTGTTACAAAAATATCCAGTATCACATGTGCTAGTATGGCGCAACGCGGGTTATATGAAGTCTACTAAAAAAATGCATTATTATGCTCCTTATCCTGGGCAGGCATCTGAAGCTAACTTCAAACTTTTTTATACCTATCCAAAAATGCTATTTGAAAAACAATTAGCCACTAAAAATATCTATCAATAATTAGGATATGAAATTACACGCCATAGATATTGCCATTATTGTAGCGTATTTAGCTACCATGATTTTTATTGGATTTTACATGCGTAAAAAGGCCAAAGAAAGCAAGGAAAGCTATTTAATGGCTGGTAAAAAACTGCCTTGGTATTTGTTGGGCTTAAGTGATGCTAGTGATATGTTTGATATTAGTGGTACCATGTGGATGGTAACGCTTTGTTTTGTGTATGGTTTAAAAAGTGTTTGGATTCCTTGGTTATGGCCTGTTTTTAACCAGGTATTTATGATGATGTTTTTATCTAAATGGCTTAGAAGGTCTAACGCAAATACAGGTGCAGAATGGCTTGCCACTAGGTTTGGCACAACTGGCAAGGGCGTTAAAGGGTCACATACCGTGGTGGTGGTATTTGCGCTTATCGGATGCCTTGGATTTTTAGCCTACGGATTTATAGGACTCGGAAAATTTGTTGAAATATTTATACCGTGGAACTCGGTTGCAGCTTATGTGCCATTTGATGTTCCTGCTGCATATGTTGCCCATTTTTATGGTATCGTGTTTACTTTATTTGCCATGTTCTATTCTATTTTAGGTGGCATGCATAGTATTGTGTTAGGTGATTTAATTAAGTATTTAATTATGACCGTTGCATGTATTGCCATTGCTGCTATTGCCATGACGCATTTGCATACTGGAAATAATGCGCTTGCGATTCCGGAGGGATGGTTAACGCCTTCTTTTAGTTGGAACTTAAATTTAGATTGGACAAGTATTAATAGCGCGGTGAATGATAAAATTAAATCTGATGGCTATAGTTTGTTTGGCGCCTTTTTTATGATGATGCTTTTTAAAGGAATTTTTGCAAGTTTAGCGGGCCCAGCGCCTAATTATGACATGCAAAAGATATTATCTACCAGGTCACCTAAGGAAGCTAGTAAAATGACAGGTTTTGTTTCTATTATTTTACTACCCATACGTTACTCAATGATTATTGGTATAACAGTGTTAGCGCTTTTATACTATAAAGATTTAAATATAGCATCTGTAGATGGTCCCGATTTTGAAAAAATATTACCCGCAACCATTTATGCTTTTTTACCTGTTGGAATTTTAGGTATCACATTAACGGGCTTGCTAGGTGCATTTATGGGTACGTTTTCTGGTACTTTAAATGCAGCACAGGCCTATATTATCAATGATATCTATTTAAAATACATGAATCCAAATGCGAGTAATAAAAAAATAGCTACTACCAATTATTTAGTAGGCATATTAGTGGTTGTGCTAGGAATTATTCTTGGTTTTTTTGCAAAAGATGTAAATAGTATTTTACAATGGATCGTGGGAGGACTGTATGGTGGTTATATTGCTGCTAATTTATTTAAGTGGTATTGGTGGCGTTTTAATGCCAATGGTTTTGTGATGGGTATGGCTACAGGTATTGTTTCGGCACTCGTATTTCTAAAACTATACGACGGGCTCTTTTTAAATGTGTGGCCTATTATTTTCTTATTGTCAATTATTGGTTGTCTTGTGGGAACTTATACGGCGCCTCCAACAGATAACGAAACACTTACCACTTTTTACAAAACGGTTAAGCCTTGGGGTTTCTGGAAGCCCATTCATAACCTAGTTGTTGAAGCCGATCCAACTTTTGAACCTAATAAAAGGTTTACGTTAGATATGTTTAATGTAGTAATAGGAATGATTGCCCAAACCTGTTTAACATTACTACCTATATACATCGTATTGTGGTTAAAAACACCACTTATTATTACGGTGGCTATTTTGGCTGTTACTGTGGTTATTTTAAAAAGAACTTGGTGGAATAAATTAGAAGATTAGAAATTAATATAGCATGAGTAAGCAATTTAATGAGCGGTTACAGCAAATACGAAGCAGTCATGCGGCGTTACTTGCTGCTAAAAATGAGGAAGCATCTTACAATGGATTAGTTACCAGGTATATGTATCCTGTGTTAACAGCAGCGCATGTTCCTCTAGAATGGCGCTATGATTGCAACCCTAATACCAACCCATTTTTAATGGAACGGTTTGGTATCAATGCGGTATTTAATGCCGGTGCTATGTTTTGGAATGGCAAATACATTTTAGCTGCACGTGTTGAAGGGTATGATAGAAAATCTTTTTTTGCTATTGCAGAGAGTGCAAACGGCATAGATGGGTTTACTTTTTGGGATACACCTATATTGTTGCCTGAAACAAGCGAGCCAGATACCAATGTATATGATATGCGATTGGTGCAACACGAAGATGGATGGATTTATGGTTTGTTTTGTACCGAACGCAGACAAAAAGGCGTGCCCGATTCGGATCAGTCTTCTGCGGTTGCACAGTGTGGTATTGCTAGAACAAAAGATTTAAAAACCTGGGAGCGCTTACCCGATTTAATAACTAGGTCTAATCAGCAGCGTAATGTGGTATTGCATCCAACATTTGTTAATGGCATGTACGCGCTATATACAAGACCTCAAGATGGTTTTATTGAGGCAGGTTCTGGTGGGGGCATTGCCATTGGTTATACAAAGGACATTGAACATGCAGTCATAAACGAGGAAACGCTTATAGACAAACGTGTTTACCATACCATCAATGAATCTAAAAACGGCCTAGGTCCTGCGCCCATTTATACGCCACATGGTTGGTTACATTTAGCACATGGTGTGCGTAATACAGCTGCCGGATTAAGGTATGTGTTGTATTTATTCATGACAGATTTACAAGAAATAGGAAAAATAATTTACAAGCCTGCCGGATATTTTATGGCACCAGAAGGTGAGGAGCGTGTGGGAGATGTTTCTAATGTATTGTTTTCAAATGGTTGGATAAACCGTGAAGATGGCTCTGTTGCTATTTATTATGCATCTTCAGATACGCGGATGCATGTGGCTACCACTAGCATTGAGCAGTTGGTTGATTATGTAAAAAATACCCCAGCGGATGGTTATACTTCTGCAAATGCAGTTAGTAGGGTGATGCATATTATTAGAGGCAATTCATAAATAGTTTTTTGTACGCTTATGGATGCCAAAATAAAACAATCACTGCTTAGTTATAAATCAGAAGTTGAAGTAGAGTTGTCTTCTATTTTGGATTGGTGGATGGAGCATATGCTCAATAAAGAAACTGGTTTTTTTTATGGTGAAATAAGTGGTGCTAACATTCCAGACGCAAATGCCCCCATTGGCTTAGTGCTTCAAAGCAGGATATTGTGGACATTTTCTGCGGCATACAACTACACCCAAAATAAAGTATACCTAAATTTTGCGCATACAGCGTATAAGCAACTTATTACTCAGTTTTATGACAAACATTATGGTGGAATGTTTTGGTCTGTGCAACCAAATGGAATACCTGTGTCTACAAAAAAGCAAGCATATGGAATAGCTTTTGCTATTTATGGTTTGTCGGCGTATTATGAAGCTACTAAAGATCAGGCAGCACTAGATAAAGCAGCCGAACTATATAGATGTTTAGAAATGCATTTTTATGATCCGGTATATGGCGGCTACATAGAGTGTTTGGGAAATGATTTTTCTGTTATTGAAGACGTTCGTTTAAGCGATAAAGATCAAAATGCGATCAAATCTATGAATACGCATTTGCATGTGATTGAGGCGTATGCAAAGCTGTATACTGTTTTACCTAGCGAGGCGCTTAAGCAATCGGTTACACAACTCCTTGATATTTTTGAGCAGCATATTATTGATCCAACAACATGTCAGCAAAAATTATTTTTTGAAAAAGACTGGACAAGCAACGCTAGTGAGGTTTCTTTTGGTCATGATATTGAAGCCGCTTGGCTTTTGCAGGAAGCGGCTGTTATCACAAAAGATGCGTTGCGCATAGAAAAATTTACAAATATTGCTCAGGCCATGGCCTCAGTAGTTGCAGCAAATTTGTCTCCAGAGGGCGCTGTTTATAATGACTACCATACCCATACCCAGGTTTTGGATAAAGGCATAGACTGGTGGCCCCAAGCCGAGGCGATGGTAGGCTTTTTAAATGCATTTGAAAATAGTGGTAATACTATTTATCTCCAACATTCATTAACGAGTTGGGCTGTAATTAAAAATCAATTTAAGGATGCTAGATTTGGTGAGTGGTATTGGGGTTATGATGCATCAGGAAATTTGCTTAACAAAGAAAAAGCAGGTTTTTGGAAATGCCCTTACCATAACAGTAGGGCCTGTATCGAAGTAGCTAACCGCATTAGCCATTTGTTACAATAACTAATTTTAATACTGCCTACATGCAAAAAAAGTACCTGTTTATTGTGTTGTATATTTTGCTAGTTGTACAAAATGCTTTTTCACAACAGCAAGGGTACCAGCATTTTTTGCCTACACACAAAGCCATTAATTATATGGGACGGATTGATTTTTCCAATCCATTACGTCCTACATTTTGGCAACCAGGTGTTACCATTGATTGTGTTTTTAAAGGAGATTCTTGTGGTATAATTTTAGAAGATGAAATTAAGTGGGGATCCAATCATAATTATATTGAAGTTGTGTTGGATAATACGCCAGTCCGGTTAAAACTAACCAAAGCGCTAGATACTATTTGGGCGGTAGGAGCTTCAAAAAAAGGTTGGCATACACTACAGGTTTGTAAAAATACAGAAGCAAATATTGGTCGCTTAGTTTTTGTAGGACTGCTTAGTAAAAATTTGAGAGAGGCGGCACCTACTTTTGTTACTTCTATAGAATGTATTGGTAATTCAATTACTTGTGGAACAGGTAGTGACCAGTCTTTGGTGCCTTGTGGCAAAGGAAATTGGTATGATCAGCACAATGCATATATGAGTTATGGTATGCTACTTGGACGAAAATTAAATGCCCAAGTACATTTGTCTTCTGTTTCTGGTATTGGCCTCATGCATAGTTGTTGCAATTTACCTGTAACCATGCCAACTGTTTTTGATAAAGTCAATATGAGTGAAAATAAAATTTCATGGAATTTTGCAAGCTATCAGCCTTCAATCGTAACTATTTGTTTGGGTCAAAATGATGGTGTTCAAGACTCGGCTCTTTTTGTAAGTAATTATGTGCGTTTTTTAAAAGATTTGCGTGCTAAATATCCTGCAGCTAACTTTATTTGTCTTTCTAGTCCTATGGCAGACGCTTCACTTAAGGCTTTTATGGTAAAAACAATCGCATCAGTTGTTAAGATTACTAAAGCGGCTGGCGACAATAAAGTATCATCTTATTTTTTTAAAAAACAGTATCATGCAGGTTGTGACGGACATCCATCTTTGGAAGAGCATGAAGAAATTGCAGGGGAGTTAGCAGGTTTTATTAAAGAAATTTTGTAATCACTTTATCGCGTAATGCAAATAAATATCATTGTCAAACGGCATAGCGCTTAGTAGTGTTAATGGCAGCTCTTGGTTTAATACTATGTTTTTTGAAACCGCAGATTCAGCCACTGCTTGATTGTCAAGTAATATTTTACTGCCAATAAAATAATCTAATTCATCAACCCATTTTTTTGATAGAAGGTAGGAGCTAAAAATTTCACCTGCTTCTACTAAAACGCTGTATAAGCCTTTTTCTAGTAGTTGTTTGCCTAAAATGTTTGTATCTATTTCTTTGTTTGAATTAAATGGCGTTTCAATAATTTCTATATTACTAGGTAATGGCCTAGTTGGAGTAGTGGTATCTGGTGCAGTTACAATGTAAATTTTTGTATGGGTTCTTTGGTAAAATAATGGCAGGGTTGCATATTGTTGATCAAGTATGGAGCCTGTTCTATCAATAATAACTGCATTAAGTTCTATGCTGGGCGTATTTTCAATTCTAATATTTAAGGTGGCCTTGTCTTCTATGACTGTTTTTGCAGTTGATAAAACGGCGTCTACTTCCGTTCTGATATTTGAATGCACATAGGCTCTACTAGCTGTATTTGTTATCCATTTAGAATTGGCGTCATAATCTGCCATTTTTCCTGCGATTGTTGCAGCAATTTTTAAACGTACAAATGGCCTTTGTTTTTTTTGATTGGTAAAAAAAACTTTATTTAATTCGATGGCTTCTTTTATTTCAACAAACTCAATGTCTATTCCTTTTTGTTTGAGTAGCTCAAAGCCGGATACTTTAGGATTTGGGTCTAATGATCCAATAAATACCTTTTTAATGCCCGATTGTACAATTAAATCGGTGCAGGGAGGTGTTTTTCCATGATGCGAACAGGGTTCCAGGGTAACATAGAGGCTGCATTTTGTTAGATCTGAGGTATTTGATAAAGCCTCTTCTATGGCGTATACTTCTGCGTGTTTCTCGCCCCATATTTTGTGGTAGCCAGTGCCAATTACAGCGCCTTTTTCATCCACAACAATAGCGCCCACAAAAGGATTTCCTTTAATATTTATCCTTTCTGCTTTTTTGGCTAAACTTAATGCTTCTATTAAGTGTTCTAATGTTGTCATCGCTTATCTTTGCACCTCAAAATTAAAGAAATCAGTCCATGTTTACCGGAATTGTTGAATCGGCTATTATCTCAAGCATCGATGTTCAAGAAACAGGCTGGAAACTTGATGTTACCAGTGCTTCTGTGGCTGCCCGTGTTAAACTAGGAGATAGTGTTGCCATTGACGGCGCCTGCTTATCGGTAATTGCTATTAACAATG
>JBEITL010000140.1:0-4614 GCA_040374915.1 Sediminibacterium sp.
ACTTTTGATGAAGTAGTAGTGGCTTACAAAGAACAAATTAAAGGACTGGTTGACGGAGGTGTAGACGTACTTCTGATCGAAACTATTTTTGATACCCTCAATGCAAAAGCAGCCATTTTTGCGGCCAAAGAATTTTTTAGAGAAAACAATATTCCGGAACTGCCAATCATGATTAGCGGTACCATTACAGATGCGTCAGGTAGAACCTTAAGTGGTCAAACACTAGAAGCATTTTATACCTCTATCAAACACGCAGAGCCACTCAGTGTTGGTTTAAACTGTGCATTAGGTGCTGCCGAAATGCGCAGCCACATAGAAGAATTAAGTCAAATCGCTAGTTGTTACACATCGGCATACCCCAATGCAGGACTTCCCAATGCGATGGGCGAATACGACGAAGCGCCTCATCAAACAGCACACTTTATTGAAGAGTGGGCAGCGCAAGGATTTGTAAATATTGTGGGCGGATGCTGCGGTACAACGCCAGATCATATCAAGCATATTGCAGACAATGTTAGAAAAATGGCACCCCGAAAAAAACCTAACGTAGCTACTTCAATTGCATAAGTTTAATCAGATTTTTATGAGTTCAACGATCACGATACAACCTTATTTAAGACTAGCTGGACTTGAGCCACTTGTTGTTAGACCCGAAACCAATTTTGTAAATGTTGGAGAAAGAACCAATGTAACTGGGTCTAAAAAATTTGCGCGCCTTATTAGAGAAAATCAATATGAAGAAGCTTTATCTGTTGCGAGACAGCAGGTAGAAAGCGGCGCACAAGTGCTAGACGTAAACATGGATGATGCATTACTAGATGGTGTAGAAGCCATGACAACGTTTTTGAATTTACTACAAAGTGAACCAGATATTGCGCGCATTCCAATCATGATTGATAGCTCTAAATTTGAAATTATAGAAGCGGGCTTAAAATGTGTGCAAGGAAAATGTATTGTGAACTCTATCTCTATGAAAGAGGGAGAAGAGAAATTTATTGAACAAGCATTTAAGTGCAAAGCCTATGGTGCTGCGGTTATTGTAATGGCGTTTGACGAAGTTGGACAGGCTGATACCAAAGACCGTAAAATTGAAATTTGCCAAAGAGCTTATGATATTTTAACGACTAAAGTTGGCTTCCCTCCAGAAGACATCATTTTTGATCCCAACATTTTTGCAGTAGCAACAGGTATCGAAGAACATAATAATTACGCCGTCGATTTTATTGAAGCGACAAGAGAAATAAAAAAAAGAATGCCACTCACGAAAGTAAGTGGAGGTGTATCCAACGTTTCTTTTTCTTTTAGAGGCAATGACCACGTAAGAGAAGCGATACATTCGGTGTTTTTATTTCATGCCATCAAAGCGGGCATGGGCATGGGTATTGTAAACGCTGGACAGCTTGTGGTATACGATGAAATAGAACCAACATTACGTCAACTCTGTGAAGACGTACTCCTCAATAAAAACAACGACAACAACGAGGCCACCGAAAAATTAATTATACACGCCGAAAGCGTTAAAGCAAAAGGTAAGGTTGAAATCAAAGACGAGGCTTGGAGAAATGAACCGGTAGAAAAGAGATTGTCACACGCGCTAATTAATGGTATTACAGAATACATAGACGCTGACACCGAAGAAGCAAGACAAAAATATCCGCAGCCACTTGATGTCATTGAAGGGCCACTCATGGATGGAATGAATATTGTGGGTGATTTATTTGGTGCCGGTAAAATGTTTTTGCCGCAGGTTGTAAAAAGTGCCCGCGTTATGAAAAAATCGGTGGCGGTTTTAACACCATTTATTGAGGCCGAAAAAGAAGAGCGCAAACAAGCACATTTGGCTGCAGGTACAACCAATACAGAAGCCGCAGGTGCTGCTAAAATATTACTCGCTACCGTAAAAGGCGACGTACATGACATTGGTAAAAACATTGTAGGTGTTGTACTTGGCTGTAATGGATACGATATCATTGACCTTGGGGTAATGGTACCTACCGATAAAATTTTAGAGGCAGCGCAAAAAGAAAATGTAGACATCATTGGACTTAGCGGCCTCATTACACCATCACTCGATGAAATGGTGCATATCGCTAAAGAAATGAAACGCAGGGGTATGAAACAACCACTACTCATTGGTGGTGCAACCACATCTAAAATACATACGGCTGTAAAAATTGCACCTGAGTACCAAGATGTGATTCATGTGCTTGACGCTTCTAGAAGTGTAACCGTTGCAGGTTCTTTATTAAGTAAAGATCAGCAAGCTGCATTTTTGAGTGATACACAAAATGATTATGCCAAACTCAAAGATCAATTTGACAATAAAAAGCCAACCAAAGAATACCTTGCCTATCAAGACGCACGTAATAATAAAATGGCTATCGACTGGGATACCTATCAACCTGTTACACCAACGTACACAGGCACTAAGCTGTATAAAAATGTTGACCTTTCGATATTAAGAGACTTTATAGATTGGAAACCATTTTTTATTACCTGGGAAATGCACGGAAATTTTCCGGCCATTTTAACCGACGAAGTGGTTGGAAAAGAAGCCAGTAAATTATACGCAGACGCCAATGCATTATTAGATACCATCATTAACGAAAAGTGGTTAACTGCAGATGGTACTATTGGATTTTGGCCAGCTAGCAGTGATGAAGACGATGTAACTGTTGTAGCAGATAAACCTGTAAAGCTTTCTTTTTTAAGACAACAAATTAAAAAAGCGCCAGGTCAACCTAATTTTTCATTAGCTGACTTTATAGCACCAAGCTCAAGCAATACAAAAGATTTTATGGGTGCATTTGCAGTGACGATCAAAGGAATTGAAAAACATATTCAGGCCTTTGAAGCGCAGCATGACGATTACAATAAAATTATGTTACAAGCGCTAGCAGACAGGCTAGCAGAGGCTTTTGCCGAATACCTACACCTTCAAACTAGAAAAACAGATTGGGGTTATGCGCCATCAGAACAATTAGATAACGCAGCACTCATTGGCGAAAAATATGTGGGCATTAGACCCGCACCTGGTTATCCTGCATGTCCCGATCATACCGAAAAATATAAGTTGTTTGAACTTTTAAATGTGAAGGATGCAATTGGTATTGAGCTAACCGAAAATCTGGCCATGTATCCTGCATCATCGGTATGTGGATGGTATTTTGCTAATCCACAAAGCACGTATTATGGGCTTGGAAAAATTATGCAAGATCAATTAAAGGATTATGCAACCAGAAAAAATATGCCACTAGAAGAAGCAGAACGCTGGCTTAGACCGGTACTTGAATAATGTTGTCATCCATTATACTTTTTCGAAAAGCCACCATAATCTTTTGCGTGGCTTAACGGTATAATTTTTTTTGACATAAGCTTGTATATACTGCATCGCTTCATCAATATCATCTGTAAAAAGCATGAGTTTTTTATCTTCTGGAGATATCGTGCCTTTTACAATCATAGCATCCACCATATCCATCACCGGCTCAAAATATTCTTTGCCATAAATTACAATGGGGAAATCGTTGATCACGCCTGTTTGAGCAAGGGTTAATGTTTCAAAAAATTCGTCCATGGTACCAAAACCACCTGGCATGATCACAAACGCATAAGAATATTTGACCATCAATACTTTTCGAATAAAAAAGTAATCGAAAGTGATCCATTTGTGCATGTACGGGTTAGGCTGTTGCTCAAAAGGAAGCTTAATATTACAACCCACAGATGTTCCGCCGGCCTCCATAGCACCTTTATTGGCAGCTTCCATAATACCCGGACCGCCACCCGTCATAGTGGTAAAGCCAAGTGCTGCAATGCGTTTACCAAATTCGGTGGCTGCTTTATAGTATGGATGATCGGGCTGATAACGCGCAGAACCAAAAACGGTAATGCATGGATCTAAAAAATGTAGCGTTCTAAATCCTTTAATAAACTGAGTGAAAATCTGCCAAGCGAACACTAACTCATTGATACGTGGCTTGGGGCCGTCTAGGTAAACAAATTCTTTAGCAGGTATGATCCGTTCTGTGTTTTCCATAATTTATAGTACAATAGTAACGAATGGCTTGTAATAAAATTGTTAATAATAAAGGACAGGTTGTAATTTAGCCATTCATGAAAAGACTGATGTATATATGCCTGCTTATACTTGCAGGTTACCAGGCACCTGCGCAAAATAAGGTAGTCGTAGAGGCCATCAGAAGCTTTTCTATGTTTGGTCCAAGCATGTATTATTTAGAGGATACCGCGGTTCAATCAAGCATCAAAAACAAACTTTCGGGAATACTTAATAAGTATTACAAACTATCCTTTTCCAATCAATTGCTACCCATAGAAAATTACACAAGCACAGAAGCATTAAAAAATAATATTGGAAAATTTAGCGCTACTGATACGAGTACTTGGCATTTATTTATAGAAGTATATGAATATGATCCAGTTAGTTTTTTAACGGGATCTGCACTTGAAGCGCCCGATAGTACGATCATATCAGCCGCATCAAGCATATTCCAAATAAGTTGTATTCTCACAAATGGGCTTCAAGAAATCATCAGTAATCAAAGTGTTTTTGCGGCAATAAGCAATACCGAAACGGCAGGATTTGGCATTCGA
>JBEITL010000127.1:0-4856 GCA_040374915.1 Sediminibacterium sp.
AAGGCCTTCAATCCTGTATAACACACTCATATCCATGCTAAAAGCAACTAATATTACCCGCAATTACAACGACCTTCAGGTGCTAAAAGGCGTAGATATTTTGGTAAATAAGGGGGAAATCGTAAGTATTGTTGGCTCATCGGGGGCAGGAAAAAGCACTTTACTCCATATTTTGGGCAGTTTAGACAAAGCCAATTCGGGTGAAATTTGGATCAATAACCAGCGCATCGATACTTTAAAAGAAAAGGAACTCGCTAAATTTAGAAACCAACATATTGGATTTGTATTTCAATTTCATCATTTATTACCGGAGTTTACAGCACTCGAAAATGTGTGTATTCCAGGATGGATTGCGGGCACCAATAAAAATGATTTAGAAGCGAGGGCTCTTGAACTTTTAAAAATATTAGGATTACAAGATAGAGCATCTCATAAACCATTGGAGCTATCGGGAGGAGAACAACAGAGAGTTGCAGTAGCAAGAGCACTCATTAACAATCCAGACATTGTTTTTGCAGACGAGCCTACCGGAAATTTAGATAGCAAACATGCACAGGAATTACACGAACTGTTTTTGCATTTACAAAAAACAATGGGTCAAACATTTTTAATTGTAACGCACAATGAAGCACTCGCAAAAATGAGTGATCGTGTGGTACACATGAAGGATGGATATATAGTAGAAGCCTAACCGTAGCAAAAGCCCTATACGCGTGGCTTCCAGGCTAGTTCCTGCGCACCATTGGTGTGCGAAATAAAGCGGGCTAGCGTAAATAAATAATCCGATAAACGGTTCAAGTATTTAATCACCAGCGGATCTACAAATAATTCATTTTCTAAAAGATTAACGCAACCTCTTTCTGCTCTTCTGCAAATACATCTCGCAACGTGCGCATGAGAAACGGCAACATCACCACCCGGAATAATAAATGATTTCATAGGAACTAGCACTTCATTCATAGCGTCTATTTCACGCTCTAATAAAGTGATATCTTCTTCTTTTAAATCAGGGATTTTCATGAGCGGCTCTTTGTCCGGATCACATGCAAGTGAAGACCCTACTGTAAACAAACGGTCTTGGGCCTCTTTTAATAAAATGCGGGTATGGTCGTGCGCAAACATATCAGATACGAGCCCAATGTATGAGTTAAGTTCATCCACAGTTCCGTAGGTTTCAATTCTTAAATTGCTTTTAGGCACTTTAGTACCCCCTATTAATGAGGTTAAACCTAAATCTCCTGTTTTGGTATATATCTTTTGTGCCATAGCGCTATGTCTGTCTTTGTTTCGTTAACAAACAAAAGACCGAAAAGTTCAAAAATGGAGGATTATTTAGTGATATCCGTTTCTACCAGACCATCGCGCAAACGAACCACGCGGTGGGCATAGGCAGCAATGTCTTCTTCGTGGGTTACAAGAATTACGGTATTACCTGCGGCTCTAATTTTTCCAAAAATTTCCATGACTTCTACAGAGGTTTTAGAATCCAAATTACCTGTAGGTTCATCGGCGAGTAAAATAGCTGGATTGTTTACAAGGGCACGCGCAATGGCGACACGTTGAATTTGACCACCACTAAGCTCATTTGATTTGTGGTGGCTGCGATCAGCTAAGCCTACTTTATCAAGCGCTTCGAGGGCTCTTTCGATACGTACTTTTTTACTTACACCTGCGTAAATTAATGGAAGTGCCACGTTTTCTGCAGCCGATAAACGGGGTAATAAATTAAATTGTTGGAATACAAATCCGATTTCAGAATTACGCACTTCGGCTAAATCATCGTCAGGCATTTTACTTACATCTTTGCCATTCAAAATATATTTGCCACCAGTTGGAGAATCGAGGCAACCTAGTATGTTCATGAGGGTAGATTTACCACTACCCGACGGCCCCATTAGAGCTACGTATTCATTTTTAAAAATATCGAGGGTAATACCTTTTAAAACGGTAATAGCCTGACTACCCATGTAGTAATCTTTTTTAATTTCCTCTAACTTAATAATCGCTTCAGACATAGGTTGTTTATTTTTTTATCACCGTTGGTACTCTAAAATATTCATCGCTTGCGCCGGGTGCATTGGAAAGCGCTTCGGCCCTAGTAATGGTTTGACTTACTTCATCCTCTCTTAAAACATTAACCCTACCGCCCATATGAAGTAATGGCTCCACGCCTGTTGTATCGACTTCGTTTAACTGATCCACAAAAGCTACCATTTTTTGCAGGTCTTGCTGTACCGAAACCTTTTCTTCATCGGTAAAATAAAGCCTAGACAAATGGGCTAATTGGTCAATTAATTGAGGGGTGACTTCCATACAATACAAAAATAACAGATTGAGGGGCAATTTAGGTCTAAAATGGTTAAAAGGTAAATATGCTCCATCAAGGCCCAAAATCCCGGTATGTTGAAAAAATAATTGGCCCCCTTGATTAAAATAGTTGCATAACTAACTAATTTTACGCAAAGCATTTTTATGAAGCGTAGTATTAAAAAAGTTGCCATTTTAGGAAGCGGTGTGATGGGCTCCCGTATTGCATGTCATTTTGCAGGTATTGGTGTTAATGTTTTACTACTTGATATGGTACCAAAAGAAGCCATCGGAAGTACCAAACCACAGGAGCGCAACAAACTCGTGAACGATGCTTTACAAGCTGCATTAAAAAGTAACCCGTCGCCGGTGTATACAAAAGCAACGGCTAAAAAAATTACGACTGGAAATTTTGACGACAACTTACAAGATATAGCGGGTGTAGATTGGATTATTGAAGTAGTAGTGGAGCGTCTCGACATCAAACAAATGATGTATGAAAAAATTGAAAAGTACAGAAAGCCAGGTACCCTAGTTACCTCTAACACTTCTGGTATTCCAATACATTTAATGGCAGAAGGAAGATCTGAAGATTTTAAAAAACATTTTTGTGGTTCACACTTTTTTAATCCACCACGCTACTTACGTTTATTAGAAATTATTCCTACGCCACATACAAGCCCAGAAGTTGTCGATTTTTTAATGGAATATGGAGACGTTTTTTTAGGCAAAACAACCGTGCATTGTAAAGACACACCTGCCTTTATCGCCAACCGTATTGGGGTGTTTAGCATCATGCTCATTTTTAATAGCATGGAAAAATTAGGCTTAACCATCGACGAAATTGAAGCGCTTACTGGACCTATTATTGGAAGACCAAAATCGGCAACATTTAGAACTGCAGATATTGTAGGCATTGATACACTTGTAAAAGTTGCGAAGGGCGTTGCAGACAATTGCCCTAACGACGAAGCGCGTGCTATTTTTAATATTCCTAGTTGGTTAGAAAAAATGCTTGCAAATAATTGGCTTGGAGATAAAACAGGTCAAGGATTTTTCAAGAAAATAAAATCGGAAGCTGGTAAAGAAATTTTAACCCTCGATTTACAAACACTCGAATACGGCCCACGCAAAAAACCAAAATTTGCAAGCTTAGAAGCTGCAAAACCCATAGAAGATTTAAAACAAAGAATTCAATTATTACAAGCGTCTCCAGATAAAGCTGGCGATTTTTACAAAGCATTTCATTATGGTTTGTTCTCTTATATTTCACACCGCATACCAGAAATTAGTGACGAACTCTACCGTGTAGATGACGCCATGATGGCTGGTTTTGGTTGGGAAATTGGCGCCTTTGAAAGTTGGGACACCCTTGGTGTTGCAAAAACAGTAGCTGCTATGAAAGCCGCTGGGCATGCGGTTGCGCCATGGGTAGATACCATGCTAGCAAATGGAATTACGAGTTTTTACAAAGTAGAAAACGGAAAAAAATTGTGTTACGATGTAGCATCGGGTGCTTACAAAGCACTTCCGGGTGGTGATGCATTTTTAGTATTAAAAAATAAAGCCGACAAACTCGTTTGGAAAAATAGTGCCTGCCGTTTATATGATATTGGGGATGGTATCGCAGGTTTTGAATGGAATTCAAAAATGAATAGCATTGGTGGCGAAGTACTTGAAGGACTTAATAAAGCCATTAGTATATCGGAAGAAAAATTTAATGGACTTGTGATTGCCAACGAAGGCCCCAACTTTAGTGCGGGCGCTAACGTGGGTATGATATTTATGCTTGCCATTGAGCAGGAATATGACGAGTTAGATATGGCCATCAGAATGTTCCAAAACACCATGATGCGTGTGCGTTATTCTAGTATACCTGTAGCTGTTGCGCCACACGCGCTAACGCTTGGTGGCGCCTGTGAAATGAGCCTTCATTCAGATGTAATTTGTGCAGCCGCCGAAACTTATATTGGCCTTGTAGAACTTGGCGTGGGACTTATTCCGGGCGGTGGTGGCACCAAAGAATTTGTATTACGCGCCGGTGATGAAATGCACGACGAAGAACCAGAAACCATTACACTCAAAAATAGATTCTTGTCCATTGCAACAGCTAAAGTGGCAACCTCTGCGGCCGAAGCTTTTGATATGGGTGTCTTTAGAAAAGGACAGGATCATATTGTTATGAATATGGGCCGCCGCATTGCAACTGCAAAATCGGCGGTGATGGATTTACATGCACAAGGTTATACCATGCCAACGGTACGCAAAGACGTAAAAGTACTAGGAAGATCTGCGCTAGGTGCACTACTTGCAGGTATCAATGGTATGCAAAAAGCGGGTTATGCAACAGCGCATGATGCAGTAGTTGCAAAGAAGCTCGCTTATGTAATGTGCGGTGGCGACCTAAGTGAACAAAGCCTAGTATCTGAACAATATTTACTAGATTTAGAGCGTGAAGCTTTTTTAAGTTTATGCGGCGAGAAAAAAACACTAGAGCGTATTCAAAGTGTTTTAAAAAGCGGTAGACCCATCAGAAATTAATTTTTTCT